>NZ_JBHXAY010000070.1:0-37755 GCF_042728775.1 Nocardia sp. NPDC060259 | reverse complement strand
GGTCGCCGCGGTGTAGCCGGGGACTGCGATCCCGCAGACCTCGGTGATCAGCGCCGGAGCCAGTGTCAGGTCGGCACGGAATAGTTCCAGAACACCTTCGTGCAGGTAGCTGGGCATGACCGGCACCCTAGGTCGTGGGGCGGGTGGGGAGCCAGTGCCGATCGGCGGGTCTGGTATGCCACGCCGTTGCTGTCCGAAATTTCCACCGGCTCAATGACTTACCCGACCGCAGGTCGGGTGCAGCCGACATGTCAAGCCTTCCTTTGTCACACGAGTCGTCTCTATACGTAGGCGTATATCAGGAGTAGCCTCTTCTCCATACGCATCCGTACGGATAGGGGTTTCTCATGCGGCTTCCCGCAGCGGCGCATACCGATCGACCGTGGCGCATCCACGAGATCGCCGGGGATTTCGAGGTCGAAGACGTGTGGCGGTATCGGACGCCCGGCGGCAGGGTGGACGACTTTCCCGCGTTGCTCGCCGCGTTGCAGGCGGCGAGGGCGTCCGATTCCTCGGGGATCAGCGGGCTGCTGTTCAAGATCCGCTGGAAGCTGGGTGAGGTGTTCGGGTGGGATCGGGAGTCGGCCGGGACCGGGAGCAGGGTGGAATCGCTGGTGGACAGGCTGCCCGCCGATCTGCGGGATACACCGTGTCCCGACGACACGGGCAGCCCGTTGACCAGCGTGTACGTCCTCGACGACGAGTACGCCGCGGAGATCGCCAACGGCACCATGCATGGCGTCATGCACCTGGGCTGGGTGCCCGATGAGACCGGTCCGGGCTACCACCTGCAGATGGCGGTGCTGGTGAAGCCGAACGGCCTGTTCGGCCGCGCCTACATGGCGTTCATCAAGCCGTTCCGGTACCTGATCGTCTACCCGGCGATGACCAGGAGCTGGGAACGCACCTGGAACGAGCTGACGGCTGCGCGCCGAGCGGGCCACCATTAGGAGTACACTTCTAAGGACTGCACTCCTAATGACTGGGGAAAGTCTTGACGAAGCCGGACTATCTGTTCGACCGCGACACCGAGTGGAACGCCCTGGTCACCTTCGCGTCGCGAACGGCGCCGACGGCGATGCTCGGCATCGTCAGCGGGCGGCGGCGTATGGGCAAAACATATCTACTTCGAGCGCTGGCTGAACAGCGGGGCGGTTTCTACTTCGGCGCGACCACCGCGACCGGTGCCGAATCGCTGCGGCAGTTCGGGGCGGCATTGGGTGAGTTCGCCGGCGCTGGCGCGCCCATCGCCTTCGACAACTGGGATCATGCGATCAGCTACCTGTTCGCACTCGGCGCACGAGATCAGACAGCCGACCCGCGGTTGGTCGTTCTCGACGAGTTCCCCTATCTGGTCAAAGCCGTGCCGGAACTGCCGTCGCTGGTGCAGCGGGAGATCGACCGATACCAGACCGAGCCGAACAATGTCCGGCTGTTGCTGTGTGGGTCCGCGATGTCGGTGATGGGTGGGCTCCTGTCGGCCAACGCACCACTGCGCGGCCGAGCACAGCTCGAACTTCTGGTGCAGCCCTTCGGATATCGTGCCGCCGCCGAATTCTGGGATGCCGCCCACGACCCGGCACTGGCAGTACGGCTGCACGCTGTCGTCGGCGGAACACCCGCCTATCGCAGACAGTTCCTCGCCGACGACGTGCCCGCCTCCGCCGCCGACCTCGACGACTGGCTGTGCCGAACGGTGTTGTCGCCGTTGAGTCCACTGTTCCGGGAGGCCAGGTACCTTCTTGCCGAAGAAGCCGAGATCCGCGACACCGCGCTCTACCACTCGGTGCTTGCCGCCGTCGCTCAGGGACACAACACCCGCGGCGGCATCGCCGGGTACATCGGACGTAAATCGGTCGATATCTCCCACCCGCTGACGGTGCTGGAAGACTGCCACCTCGTCAGTCGCGAACAGGATGTGTTCCGGTCCGGCAAGTCGATCTACCGCATCACCGAGCCGCTGATCTCCTTCTACGAAGCCGTCATGCGCCCGGCTTGGGCCCGCTTGGAAACCGGCCAGGCACAACAGGTGTGGCGCCGATCGACCGAGCGATTCAACGCCCAGGTAGCCGGACCGCACTTCGAACAGATGTGCCGGACATTCCTGTTGACCGGCGGTGTCGACCAGCTCGAGTTGGACACCGAATTCGGTGCGGTCGGCTGCGGCGTGGTGACCGATTCGCACCGGCGGATCCAGATCCAGATCGACGCGGCAGTCACCGAACCCGGCGACGGCGGGCACGCACCCGCGATTTCCCTCCTGGGCGAGGCGAAGTGGGGAACCACCGTCGGCATGAACCACCTCGAACGACTCGCTCGGGCCCGCACCTTGCTGACCGAACGCGGATGGAATACCGCAGCCTGTCGGCTGGCGCTGTTCAGCGGTGCTGGATTCAGTGACGCGCTCCAGCAGGAAGCCGACCGCAATCCCGAGGTCGCGCTGATCGGCGTCGACGACCTCTACGTCTGCCCGGACTGACCGGCTACGCGCTGAGCGGGGCCGCTGTGACGCCGTAGCCGAGGTTGGTGAGGACCTCGCTGGTGGCCTTGGCGAAGTTGAGGGTGATGAAGTGCAGGCAGGGGGCGCCCTCGTCGATGAGGCGCTGGGCCATTTCGGTGGCGATCTGGATGCCTTCGGCGCGGACGGCGGCCTTGTCCTCCTCGGGGCCGGTGCCCGCGGCGCGGGTCAGGCGTTCCATCACCGCGGGGGCGAGGGGGCGGCCGCAGAGTTCCTCGGCGCGCTGGACCGTGCGCAGCGAGGTGATGGGCATCAGCTCGGGGATGATCGGCTTGGCGCCCTCGATCGGGTCGGCGGCCAGCACCCGGTCGCGCAGGCGCAGGTAGTGGTCGACGTCGAAGAACATCTGGGTGATCGAATACTCCGCGCCCGCACGCAGTTTCGCGGCGAGGTGGCGGGTGTCGTGGTCGAGGTCGGGCGAGCGGTGGTGGCCCTGCGGGAACGAGGCGACGCCGACGTGGAAGTCGCCGAGGTCGCGCACGATGCGCACCAGTTCCTCGGCGTACTCGACGCCCTCGGGGTGCTTGCGCCATTCACCGAGCGGATCGCCGGGCGGGTCGCCGCGCAGCACGAGCAGGTTGCGGATGCCCGAGTCGGCGTAGGAGCCGACCAGCGCGCGCAGTTCACCCATGCTGTGACCGACGGCGGTGAGGTGGGCGACCGGCAGCAGGGTGGTCTCGGTGGCGAGCTCGCCGGTGATGCGCACGGTGCGGTCCTTGGTGGAGCCGCCCGCGCCGTAGGTCATCGACACGAAGGCCGGGTGCATCCGCTCGAACTCGCGGACCGCACGCCACAGCCTGGCCTCGCCCGTCGCGTCACGTGGCGGGTTGAACTCCACCGAGAACGGCACGCCGCTGCCCGAATGAGTGCGCAGGCTCTGCACCACCGAGGGGGTGTTCGAGACGATCGGCTGCTTCTGGGCGGGTCGATCTGGGGTCGAACGTCCCCGTCCATTGTCGAAAGTCACCGGTTCAGTGTAGTGGGGCGGCATGACACCGCTGCGCGCACCGGGAACCGGGCGGCCCGCGGCAGCCCGGAATCGGGCACGGACCAGCCGCTCGACCGTCAAGTCCGGTGTACACCCGCCGATCGCGGGGCCGGACACCGCCGAATCGCCAGGTGTGTGGTCGGTCGCAGCGGCCGTGTGCGCCGACGACACCCCCGCGCCACCCGCGTATTCTGCGACCAGACGCCGGTGATCGCATCGCAGCGTGCGACCCCGGTCCATCCGCTCGCCCACTTCCGCACCTGGAGGCCACCCTGTCCGCCGGAATCGGTACCCCGCTTTCCCGGTCCGTCGCCGACACGGCGGCCTCGGTCGACTTCGTCACGCTCACGCCGGGCACGCCCGCCTTCGTCGCCGCGGTCGAGCAGGTGCTGGCCGGTTTCTTCGCCACCCGGCGCGAGATCGTCGACCCGCTCGGGCCGGTGTTCGTCGACGCCGCCGAGGCGCTGGAACAGTTCGTCATCCGCGGTGGCAAGCGGACCAGGCCGGGCTTCGCCTGGACCGGCTGGCTCGGCGCAGGCGGCGACCCGGCCGGGCCCGACGCCGCCGCGGTGCTGACCGCCTGCTCGGCGCTGGAACTGGTGCAGGCGTGCGCGCTGGTGCACGACGACATCATCGACTCCTCGCAGACCCGCCGCGGTTTCCCGACCGTGCACATCGATTTCGAGGACCGGCATCGCGCGGCGGGCTGGCCCGGTGACGGCGCCGAGTACGGCAGGGCCGTTGCCATCCTGATCGGCGACCTGGCGCTGGCCTGGGCCGATGACCTGGTGCACGAGGCAGGGCTGACCCAGGCCGCACTGGCCAGGTTCGCGCCGGTGTGGGCGCGGATGCGGACCGAGGTGCTGGGCGGGCAGCTGCTCGACATCAACGGCGAGGCCGGTGGCGACGAATCGGTCGAGGCCGCGCTGCGGATCAACCGGTACAAGACCGCCGCGTACACGATCGAACGACCGCTGCACCTGGGTGCCGCGCTGGCGGGCGCCGACGACGATCTGGTGGCGGCGCTGCGGATCTACGGCACCGACGTGGGCATCGCCTTCCAGCTGCGTGACGACCTGCTCGGCGTGTTCGGCGACCCCGCCGTCACCGGCAAGCCGTCCGGCGACGACCTGCGCGAGGGCAAGCGCACGGTGCTCATCGCGGAGGCGCTGCGGCGGGCGGATCCGGAGTCGGCGGCACTGATCCGCACCGGGCTCGGCACCGACCTCGACGACGCGGCCGTGGACCGGCTGCGCGCGCTGCTCACCGAGCTCGGCGCGGTCGGCGACGTGGAACGCCGCATCACCGAGCTCACCGACACCGGACTGCGCGCCGTGGCGGCCAGCAGCGCGACCACGCAGGCCAAGCAGTTGCTGCACGACATGGCGCTGGCCGCCACCCGCCGCACGGCCTGAGGCTGATATGAAAAACGTTGTGGGACAAGCGAATCATGTCGTCGTGGTCGGCGCGGGACTGGCCGGGCTCGCCGCGGCGCTGCACCTGCGCGGCGCGGGCGTCGAGGTCACGGTGCTCGAACGGGCCGACCATCCCGGCGGCCGGGTCGGGCGCTACCGGTTCGACGACTACGAGATCGACAGCGGCGCCACCGTCCTCACCCTGCCGGAACTGATCGACGAGGCGCTGGCCGCCGTCGGGCACTCGCGCGAGAGCGTCGGCCTGCGTATCCACCGCCTCGCGCCCGCCTATCACGCGCGCTACGCCGACGGCAGCGACATTCGCGTCTTCGACGACGCCGCGGCGATGGCCGCCGAGGTCGCCGACACCTGCGGACCGGCCGAGGCGGGCAACTACCGGCGGCTGCGGGACTGGCTGGGCCGGATCTACGGCGCCGAATACGACGAGTTCATGGACGCGAACTTCGATTCGCCGCTGGACCTGGTGCGCAGCCCGCGCTCCCGCGCCTCGCTCGCGACGCTGGTCCGGCTCGGCGGTTTCGGCAGGCTGGGGCCGCGCGTGCGCTCGTACCTGCGCGACGAGCGCCTGGCCAGGCTGTTCACCTTCCAGGCGCTCTACGCGGGGACGGTGCCGGACAAGGCGCTGGCCCTCTACGGCGCGATCCCCAACATGGATACCTGCCTCGGTGTCTTCTTCCCGGAGGGCGGCATGCGCGCGATCACCGCCGCGCTCGCCGAGGCGTTCGTCGCCGCCGGTGGACGGCTGGTGCTCGAGGCCGAGGTCGCGGGCATCGACTACACGGCGAGCGCAGGCACGTCGCGGCGCGCCGAGGCCGTCCGCACCGTCGACGGCCGCGGTTTCGCGTGCGATGCCGTGGTCCTCACCGCCGATCTCGGTTCGCTGCCCCGGTTCGGCCTGCGGTATCGCCGTGGTCTGCGGGCCTCGCCGTCGGCGGTGGTCGCGCACGGCACCGTGCCCGCCGAGGTCGCCGCGCGATGGCCGGTGCAGGCGCATCACACGATCGATTTCGGCGCCGCCTGGGCGACGACGTTCACCGAGATCTCCGCGCGCCGCGGGCGGGGGAAGCTGATGCGCGATCCGTCGCTGTTGCTGACCAGGCCCGCGCTCACCGATCCCGGCCAGTTCGTCGACCGCGCCGACGGCAGGCACGAACCGCTGTCGGTCCTCGCGCCGTGCCCGAACCTGGACGCCGCGCCGCTGGACTGGGATCGCCTCGGCCCCGCCTATCTCGGCGAGCTGCTCGCGGAGCTGGAACGGCGCGGCTACACCGGCATCACCGAACATTTCCGGGTCGACCACGTCGACACACCGGCGACGTGGGCCGCCCAGGGCATGATCGCGGGCACACCGTTCTCGATCGCGCACCTGTTCCGACAGACCGGCCCGTTCCGGCCACGCAATCTGCCAAGGGGCGTGGATAACGTCGTTCTCGCAGGTTGTGGCACCACTCCGGGGGTGGGTGTGCCCACCACGCTGCTGTCGGGCAAGCTGGCCGCGGCACGAATCACCGGCAGCCGGGCGCGCAACGCGACCGACCACCGGGTTAGTGTTCCAAGTTGAAGCCGTAAACTGACGGCCGAATTATCAGCTCGCGGTTGCGACCGCCGACCATCCGGGGGGACCGACCGAACATGCCGCCCCCCGAGACGACCGTAGGCCCCATGGACACCACGCGCACCCTCGAGCCGCAGCGCCATATGCCCACCGGGACCGATCCCGGCGTCCGGTCCTGGCTGCGCACCGCAGGCGACTTCGCCCGTAGCCCCGAAGGCCACGCGGCCATGATGGGCTTCTTCGGCGCGATCATGATCACGTTCGGCGGTTTCGGCGCTGGCGCGGTCCGCAAGCGCGACCCGCTGCTCGAAGCCCTGCACCTGTCGTGGCTGCGATTCGGGCACGGCTACGCGCTCTCGACGGTCCTCATCTGGGCCGGCGTGCTGATGATGATCACCGCGTGGGTTCGCCTCGGCCGCACCACCATCGGCAAGGACTCCGCGCGGGTCACGCTCAACGAGCTGCGCGCGATCGTCGGCATCTGGATCACGCCGCTGCTGTTCGCGGCGCCGATGTTCAGCCGCGACGCCTACTCCTACCTCGCCCAGGGCGCCCTGCTGCGTGATGGTTTCGACCCGTACCAGGTGGGTCCCGTCGCCAATCCCGGTGTGCTGCTGGACAACGTGAGCCCCGTCTGGACCACGACCACCGCACCCTACGGTCCGGTGTTCCTGCTCATCGGCCGCGCGATCACCATGATCACCGGCGACAACGTCATCACGGGGACCATCGCCCTGCGGTTCGTGATGCTGCCGGGCCTGGCGCTGATGATGTGGGCGGTCCCGTACCTGACCAAGCATCTCGGCGGCAAGCCGACGGTGGCGCTGTGGCTGGCAGTGCTCAACCCGCTGGTGCTGATCCACCTCATCGGTGGCGTGCACAACGAGATGCTGATGGTCGGGCTCATGTGCGCGGGTGTCGCGCTGGTGCTCGAACGTCATCATGTGGCGGGCATCGTGGTGGTCGCCATCGGCGTCGCGATCAAGGCGACCGCGGGCGTCGCACTGCCGTTCCTGGTGTGGATCTGGATTCTGCACGAGAAGGAACGCCGCGCCGCCGCGCATCGAACAGACTCCGACGTCGGGACATCCGAGGACCAGACGCACCCCGACGCCGCCCGGCCGTCCGCCGACATGCCGCATCCGCTGTTCGTGTTCGCCAAGATCGCCGGCATCGGCGTCGGCGTTTTCGCACTGGTTTTCGGCGCCGCATCGGTGATCGCGGGAGTCGGCTTCGGCTGGGTCACCGCCCTGCAGGGCTCGAACAAGATCATCAACTGGCTGTCGCTGCCGACGATCCTCGCGCACATCGGCACCTGGGATCAGAATCCATCGGGGTCGGTGCTCGGGGTGATCCGCACCCTGTGCCAGGTCGCCCTGATCGCGGTGCTCGTCGCGACCTGGTGGCGGTTCCGGCACAGCGAGCGCGAGGCCGTGATGGGCATCATCATCGCGTTCGTCGCGATCGTGCTGCTCTCCCCCGCCGCATTGCCCTGGTACTACTCGTGGCCGCTGGCGCTGGCCGCGGGGTTCGCGCTCTCGACGCTGACCTTGCAGTGGCTGGTCGGAATCTGCACCTGGTTGATGCTGGTGTTCCAGCCGGACGGATCGATCGGGCTGTACAACTTCTGGCACGTCGCGTTGGCCGTCTTCGCCGCCGTCGTGGCCGCGGTATCCCTGCGTCATGTGGACCCGCTGCACCTGCGTTCAGCCCGTTCCCGTGCGGTCGTCAAGGAACCGGCGCCGCCAGTTCGGGCATGAGTGATCAGCGCCAGGAGAAGGCAGGGCAGGGCAACCCGAGCGTGCCGAACGCAGACGCCACCAACCGTCGAGCCGCCGGCGCGGTGACCGGTCTCGAGGCGGCGTACGCGAGCTGCCGACGCATCGCCGCCGAGCACGGGCGCACCTACTACCTGGCGACCACCTTGCTCACACCACCGCGGCGACGGGCGGTGCACGCGCTGTACGCCTTCGCGCGGATGGTCGACGACATCGTCGACCACGCCGACAACCCGGCACGCGTGCTCGATCCGCGCGACGGCGCGCACGCGGCGGTGCCGGACGGCCCCGCCGAGATCAGCCCCGCCCAGCACCTCGACCTGGTGGAGAAGCAGCTCCGGCTCGCGCTCGAACACGGCGACATCGACACCGGTGACCTGCGCCGCCGCCAGATCCTCACCGCGGCCGCCGACACGATCCACCGCTACGACATCGCCCGCACCCACTTCTGGACGTTCCTCGACGCCATGCGCATGGACGTCCCCGGCACCACCACCCACCGCACCCGCTACGCGACGATGACCGAGCTACGCGAGTACATGCGCGGTTCCGCGGCCGCCATCGGCCTGCAACTGCTGCCGGTGCTCGGCACCGTCGTCCCCGTCCCCGAGGCCGAACCCGCCGCGGCGGCGCTGGGCGAGGCGTTCCAGCTCACCAACTTCCTGCGCGATATCGCCGAGGATCTCGACCGCGACCGGATCTACCTGCCTGCCGACGAGCTGGCCGCCTTCGGTGTCGACGAAGCCCACCTGCGCGCCTGCCGTGCCACGGGGCGCACCGACCAACCGCTGCGCCGGGCGCTGGCCCATCTGATCGCCGTCAATCGCGATATCTACCGCCGCGCCGAGCCCGGTATCGAACTGCTCGACCCACGGGTGCGCCCGGCGATCCGCACCGCGGCCGTGCTCTACGCCGAGATCCTCGACCGGATCGAGGCGGCGGATTTCCAGGTGTTCGAGCGGCGGGCGACCGTGCCCAACCATCGCCGGATCCTGGTCGCCGCCAAGGGGTTCGCTACCGCGCGCCGCTGACGCGGCACCTGGTCAGCCCGCGATCTCGGGGCGCTCGGCGAGACCGAGCCGCAGGTGCTCGCTGTGGTAGACGGCCTCGTCGAGCAGTTGGGCGACGTGCTGGTCGTAGAGGCTGTAGACGATGCTGCGTCCGGCGCGGGTGCCGGTGACCAGGCCCAGATTGCGGAGCAGGCGCAGCTGATGGGAGACGGCGGACTGTTCCATCCCGACCGCCTCGGCGAGTTCGGTGACCGGGCGCGGGCCCTGGCGGAGTTCGGACAGGATCAGCAGCCTGCTCGGTGTCGCCAGCGCCTGCAGGGTGGTCGCCACGTGCGCGGCGGCGGCAGCGTCCAGCCGTGTCGCCGGGCGGTCACCTTCCACACCGTGTCCCATGGCGTGGAGCTTAGCGGACAGTAACACATGAAAACCTCTTCATATGATCTGTTATTCTCGGGTCCTCGTTTCCCGCCTCGGAGGTGCCCTGTGGTCTCGTCCACCGCCACGCCCACTCGTCCGGCCGTCACCGCCTCGCGCGGTCCGACCGTGCGGACCCGGCTGTTCGCGATCCCCGAGATGCGCTGGGCCGCCGCGGCGACCGCGCTGTTCGCGCTCGGGCTGGCGGCGAAGCTGACCGGTGGGCCGTCGTGGTTGTGGTGGTCGCTCCTGCTGGCCTGCTACCTCACCGGCGGCTGGGAGCCGGGGCTCGACGGTCTGAAAGCCCTGCGGGACAAGACACTCGACGTCGACCTGCTGATGGTGGTGGCCGCGATCGGAGCCGCGGCGATCGGCCAGATCGTCGACGGCGCGCTGCTCATCGTCATCTTCGCCACCTCGGGCGCGCTCGAAGCGCTGGCCACCACCCGCACCGAGGATTCGGTGCGCGGGCTGCTCACGCTGGCGCCCGATACCGCGACTCAGCTCACCGCCGCCGGCGAACAGACGGTCGCCGCGGCCGATCTCGCCGTCGGTGACGTCATCCTGGTCCGGCCCGGCGACCGGATCGCCGCCGACGGACGCGTTGTCGACGGGGCGAGCGAGGTCGACCAGGCCACCATCACCGGCGAACCGCTGCCGGTGGACAAGACGCCCGGTGACGACGTGTTCGCCGGGACACTCAACGGCACCGGCGCACTGCGGGTCCGCGTCGAGCGCAGGGCCGAGGACTCCGTCGTCGCGCGGATCGCGGCGCTGGTCGAGGAGGCAGGCCGCACCAAGGCGCGGACCCAGCTGTTCATCGAGAAGATCGAGCAGCGCTATTCGATCGCCATGGTCGTTGCCACTCTCGCGGTGTTCCTCGTCCCGCTGATTCTCGGTGCGGCGCTGCGGGATTCGCTGCTGCGCGCGATGACGTTCATGATCGTGGCCTCACCGTGCGCGGTGGTCCTGGCCACCATGCCGCCGCTGCTCGCCGCCATCGCGACCGCGGGGCGTCACGGTGTGCTGGTGAAGTCGGCGGTGGTGATGGAACAGCTGGGCGCGACAACGCGCGTCGCGTTCGACAAGACGGGCACGCTCACCCGGGGCACGCCGGAGCTCGCGAAGATCCACCCGGTGAAAGGCAGCCTGCTCTCCGAGGACCAGATCCTGCGGCTGGCGGCTGCCGTAGAGCACCCCAGCGAGCATCCGCTGGCCGCAGCCACCGTGCGTGCCGCCCGTCAGCGTGGTCTCTCGATTCCCGCCGCCACCGGCTTCGCCGCCCAGCCGGGTCGCGGCGTGTCCGGCCTGGTCGACGGCGGCTTCGTGCGCGTCGGCTCGCCGGTTGTTCTCACGGACTGCGAAAACGGCGCGTGCGGCGCCGGCTCGCCGCTTGTACCCGCAGACGGCGAAAGCGGCGCGCACGAAGCGCCCGGCACCGGCTCGCCCCTTGTCCGCACGAGCGGCGAAACCGGCGACCCGAAAGCGCTCACCACTGGCTCACCGGCTGTGCTCGCGAGCGGCGACCCCGGTGGCCACCGAGCGCCCGGCGACCGCTCGCCGGAGCTCTCCGCTGCCGGGGACCTCGTATCGATCGTGCGGGCGCGCGGACGCACCGCGGTGGTTGTGCTCCGCGATGACAAACCGATCGCAGTCCTCGGCTTCACCGATCAGATCCGTCCCGAGGCCGCAGGCACCGTCGCCGCCCTCACCGAATCCACCGGCAGCGCACCGGTTCTCCTGACCGGCGACAACCATGCCACCGCCGATCAGCTGGCTCGACAGGTCGGCATCACCGAGGTGCGCGCCGAACTGCTGCCGCATGACAAGGTCGCGGCCGTGCGTGCGCTGGAGGACGACGGTGCGCGGGTGACCATGGTCGGCGACGGCATCAACGACGCGCCTGCGCTGGCCGCCGCCCACGTCGGGATCGCGATGGGCGGCGCCGGCTCGGATCTCACGCTGCAGACCGCCGACGCCATCGTCGTCCGGGACGACCTGACCACGATCCCGGCCGTCATCGCGCTGTCCCGGCGTGCGCGCCGGGTGGTACTGGCCAATCTCGCCATCGCCGGTGGCTTCATCGGGGTCCTGGTCGTCTGGGACCTGGTCGGCCATCTGCCACTGCCCCTCGGCGTTCTCGGGCACGAGGGCTCCACCGTCATCGTCGGGCTCAACGGCCTGCGACTGCTGCGCTCGTCCGCCTGGCACCGGGCAGCGAACCAGGCACGGGCCGACGATCAGTCGAGGTCGTAGCCGGGCACGGCGACGGTGGTGCCGAAGCTGAGCACGACGCCGAGTAGATCGACCGAGGCGGGCCCTGCCGGGATCAGAAGGGTTCGGCGGCGGCGCGGCGGACGACTTCGCGGGCCAGGGGGCCGTGCAGGGCGTCGACGGGGCGGCCGGGGAGGGAGTCGTCCTCGGTGTAGATCCAGCGCAGGATGTCCTCGTCGCTGTACTTGCCGTCGCGCATCACCGTGATCAGGCCGGGGAGCATCCGGACGATCTCGTCGTTGTCGTCGAAGAACCGGGACGGAATGCCTGCGACACCGTTGCGGCGGATCGCGAGAATCTGGTGGTCACGCAGCAGCTGGTGCACCGCGGTGACCGGGATACCGAGTATGTCGGCGGCCTCGGGGAGCGAGACGACGGTTTCGGTGTCGGGCAGCACATCGTCGCTGCAGGGAAAGGCACTCACCCGAATAACCGTAGTACGTGTGGGCTGGCCCGCATCGGCTGGCATGCCATCATCACCCGGTTACGATCGTGGTGGCCGCACACGGTGGCCGTTCGCTTGTCGCAGTGTCGCGAGGGGTGAGAAGTTTGTGAAAGCCGGAGGACATCACTTGATCGGCCAGATGCTGGAAGGGCGCTATCGCATCGATGCGCCGATCGCCCGCGGCGGGATGTCGATGGTGTTCCGGGGAACCGATACCCGGCTGGATCGCCCGGTGGCGATCAAGGTGATGGATCCGAAGTTCGCCGGGGATCCGCAGTTCCTGACCCGCTTCGAGTTCGAGGCGCGCGCGGTCGCGAAGCTGAAGCATCCGTCGCTGGTCGCCGTGTACGACCAGGGCGTCGACGGCGAGTACCCGTTCCTGATCATGGAATTGGTCGAGGGCGGCACGCTGCGCGAACTGCTGCGCGAACGCGGCCCGATGCCGCCGCACGCCGTGCGCGCCGTCGCCGAGCCGGTGCTGCGCGCGATCGGCACCGCCCACGACGCGGGCCTGGTGCATCGCGACGTCAAGCCGGAGAACGTGCTCATCTCCGACGCGGGCGAGGTGAAGATCGCCGACTTCGGCCTGGTCCGGGCGGTCGCCGCCGCCAACACCACCTCCGCCAGCGTCATCCTCGGCACCGCCGCCTACCTGGCCCCCGAGCAGGTGACCACCGGCACCGCCGACGCCCGCTCCGACGTGTACGCCTTCGGCATCCTGGTCTTCGAACTGCTCACCGGCCGGGTGCCCTTCACCGGCGACAACTCGCTGTCGGTGGCGTATCAGCGGGTCGAGAACGACGTGCCGCCGCCGAGCCAGTTCATCGGTGGCGTGCCGCCGGAGTTCGACGCGCTGGTGGCCAGGGCCACCTCCCGTGACCCGCAGCAGCGGTATGCCGACGCCAACGAGATGGCCGCGCACCTGCAGACGATCGCCATGGAACTCACCCTGCCGCCCTACCGGGTTCCCGCGCCGCGGGATTCGGCCGAGCACCTCAGCGAGAGCTACCGCACCGGCGACGCGCACCATCCCGGCGACCGGCCACTGACCCCGAATCCGGTTGCCGCACATCCTGTTCCGGCGCCCGACCAGCGGCCCCAGCACACCAGGGTGGTGACCGCGCCCCGGCCACGACCCGACGAGTACCAGCAGGCACACTCCCCCGCCTCGCCGCACAACCCCTTCGCGGCGAACGAGACCAATTCCCGCCGCACCGGCGTGGTGTGGGCGGCGATCGTCACCGCGCTGACCCTGCTGGTCGGGATCGGCGGCTGGTGGCTCGGCGTCGGCCGCTACACCGCGGTGCCGCCGATCGCCGGGATGGACTCCGAGCGCGCCGTCGCGGTGCTGCAGGAGGCGGGCTTCGAGACCGTGCTGCGCAACAAGGCGTCGGACACCATTCCGGTGGGCGGCGTGGTCGGCACCGATCCGTCGGCGGGCTCGCGGGTCACCAAGAGCTCCACGATCGCGGTGCTGATCTCCAACGGCAAGCCCCGGGTCCCCGATATCAAGCCGGGCGACCAGATCAGCGCGACCAACCAGGCGATCCGCGACGCGGGCCTGCAGCCGATCGACAGCGGCGAGGCGGCCAGTACCGCGCCGAAAGGCTCCTTGGCCAAGGTGGAGCCCGCGCCGGGCACGATCCTGCCGATGGGCGCGCAGGTGAAGGTCTACCGCAGCAAGGGGTCGCAGCCGGTCAACGTGCCCGATGTGCGCGGCAAGACCGCCGAGGAGGCCGCCCGCGCCCTGACCAGCGCCGGGCTGACCGTGCGCGACACCCGCGTGCAGTACGACAAGAGCGTCGAGGGCGACAAGGCGATCGGCACCGACCCTGCCGTCGGCACCACCCTGCAGTCGGGCGACAGCGTGACGCTGATCGTGTCGAGCGCGGTGAAGGTGCCCAATGTGATGGGTCAGACCGTCGGCAACGCCCGCTCCAAGCTGCAGCAGCTGGGTCTCCAGGTGGAGGTCAAGTCCCTCACCGATTCCGACAGCTCCCTGGTGATCGGCCAGGTGCCTGGCTTCAACTCGAATGTGGAGGCGGGCAGCGTCGTGACGCTCACCGCCCTGCCTTGAAGGGATCGGGACAAAGACAAGGAAAAGCCCGGGCGCGGTCATCGCTGACCGCCCCGGGCTCGTCCCGCAGGAATCAGCGCAGCATTTCAGCGACCAGGAACGACAGTTCCAGCGACTGCTGGGTGTTCAGGCGCGGGTCGCAGGCGGTCTCGTAGCGATCCTCGAGGTCGAGGTCGGAGATGTCCTGCGCGCCGCCGAGGCACTCGGTGACGTTCTCGCCGGTCAGCTCGATGTGCAGGCCGCCGGGGTGGGTGCCCAGGGCGTGGTGCACCTCGAAGAAGCCCTGCACCTCGTCGACGATGCGGTCGAAGTGGCGGGTCTTGAAGCCGGTCGAGGACTCGTGGGTGTTGCCGTGCATGGGGTCGCACTGCCAGATCACCTGGTGGCCGGTGGCCTGGACCTTCTCGATGATGGGCGGCAGCACGTCGCGGACCTTGCCGTTGCCCATCCGGGCGACCAGGGTGAGCCGGCCGGGCTCGTTGTTCGGGTCGAGGCGCTCGACGTACTCCACGGCCTGGTCGGGCGTGGTGGTCGGGCCGATCTTCAGGCCGATCGGGTTGGCCAGCAGCTCGGCCAGCGCGATGTGGGCACCGTCGAGCTGGCGGGTGCGCTCACCGATCCACAGGAAGTGCGCGGACAGGTCGTAGAGCAGCGGCTCGCCGGTCTCGCTTTCGCTCAGCCGCAGCATCGCGCGCTCGTAGTCGAGAACGAGGGCCTCGTGCGAGGCGTAGATGCGGGCCGACTTCAGGCTCGGGTCGTTGACCTGGCAGGCGGTCATGAACCGCAGGCCGCGGTCGATCTCCTCGGCCAGTGCCTCGTAGCGGGCGCCCGCGGGCGACTGGGCGACGAAGTCGCGGTTCCAGTCGTGCACCTGGTGCAGGTCGGCCATGCCTGCGCTGGTCAGGGCGCGAACCAGGTTCATCGCCGCGCTGGCGTTGGCGTAGGCGCGGACCAGGCGCGACGGGTCGTGGCGGCGGACCGCCTCGTCGGCGACCAGCGAGTTGACCATGTCGCCGCGGTAGGACTTGAGGCCGAGCGCGTCGACATCGGAGGAGCGCGGCTTGGCGTACTGGCCCGCGATCCGCGCCACCTTCACCACCGGCAGGCTCGCGCCGTAGGTGAGCACGACGGCCATCTGCAGCAGGGTGCGGATGTTGCCGCGGATGTGCGGTTCGGTGTTGTCGGCGAAGGTCTCCGCGCAGTCACCGCCCTGCATGAGGAACGCCTCACCGCGCGCGACGGCGGCGAGCTGGGATTTGAGCTCCTCCACCTCGGCGGGCAGGCAGATCGGCGGCACGCTCTCGAGCACGGTGCGCATCGTCGCGGCCTCCTCGGCGTCCCACGACGGCTGCTGCAGGGCGGGCCGAGCCAAGGCGGCGTCGAGTCGGCTGCGCAATTCCGCGGGCAGCGGCGGCAGTTCCGGCAGGCGGTCAATGGGTACGTCGACGGTCCAGGTCACCAGATCAGAATACGTAACCCGCGCGCGGAACCCCACCGCCGGGCCGGTCGGTGCGCAAGTCCGCCGCGCTGCCTTCACGCCGGGCAGACAGGCGAGTTGGTGGACTGCATGCGGGTCGCGACCCGCTCACCCCTGTTTGTTCGCTGTGCGGTCACTGCCTACCCGTGCGCGTCACGTGCGAACCGCCGACATAGGGTTTCGGTCAACCCATCGTGGGTCACGGACCGCGCCGTCCCGCCGGACGGTCACGGCCGCCCACCGGCACGAAGAGGCGATCTCCCTGCGATATTTCTATGACTCAGAATTCGTCGAGGACGGCGTGACGATCGATCTGATCTCGATCGGCGTCGTCTGCGAGGACGGCCGCGAATACTACGCGGTGTCCACCGAATTCGACGCGGGGCGGGCAGGGCCGTGGGTCCGCAGGCACGTGCTGCCGAAGCTGCCGCCCGCGGGATCGCCGCTGTATCGCACCAGGGAACAGATCCGCGACGACCTGTTCAAGTTCTTCCTGCCCCGGCCCAGCGTGCAGCCGGAGCTGTGGGCCTGGGTAGCCGCCTACGATCACGTCGCGCTGTGCCAGCTGTGGGGTGACATGACCGCGCTGCCCAAGGGCATGCCGCGCTACACCAACGAGCTACGTCAGCACTGGGTCGCGCACGGCAGCCCCGAACTGCCGCCGATCCCCGGCGACGCCCACGACGCGCTGGCCGACGCCAGGCACAACCTGGCCAAGTTCGAGGCGATCGAGGCCTACCGGCGCACCCCGCGCCTCTGAGCCGGAAACAAGGGAAAGGCCCCGAGTCGCATCGACTCGGGGCCTTTCTCGTTGTGCTGACGCGATCAGTGACCGTGCGGCTCGTCACCGTTGGCGCGTGCCTGCTCGTTCGCGAGCGCGGTGAGCATCTTGTGCTCCTCGATGTGCTCGTTCTCGAAGTAGGCGTCGGACTCGGCCTTCGGGTCGGCCCGCAGGAAGCTACCGGTGCCCGGCTTACCCGCCGAACCCAGCTTGTTCATCTTCTTGGGCACCGGGGCGCCCTGGTACTCCAGCGGGATCGCGTGGCCGTGGTCGTCGACCGGGCCGAGCGGCTGGTGCACCTCGATGTACTCACCGTGCGGCAGGCGCTTGATGACACCGGTCTCGATGCCGTGCTCGAGGACCGCCCGGTCACTGCGCTGCAGGCCGATGCAGAACCGGTAGGTCACGAAGTACGCCAGCGGCGGCAGCAGCAGCACGCCGATGCGGCCGATCCAGGTCGTCGCGTTCAGCGAGATGTCGAACTTGAACGCGATGATGTCGTTGACACACGACAGCGTCAGCACCACGTAGAACGCGATGGCCATGGCACCGATGGCGGTGCGGACCGGCACGTCGCGCGGACGCTGGAGCAGGTTGTGGTGCGCCGTGTGATCGTTGGTGAGGCGCTTCTCGATCCACGGGTAGGCGATCAGCAGGGTGAACACCAGACCCATGACGAGGGCGACCCAGAACACCGCCGGGATCGTGTAGCGACCCAGGTAGATCTCCCACGGCGGCATCAGGCGCGCCATGCCGTCGGTCCACATCATGTAGAAGTCGGGCTGCGAACCCGCCGAGACCTGCGACGGGTTGTACGGGCCGAGGTTCCAGATCGGGTTGATCTGCAGAACACCACCCATGATGCCGACGATGCCGAGGGTGAACGCGAAGAACGCGCCCTGGTCCGCGGCGAACACCGGCACGATGCGCGCGCCGACCACGTTGTTCTCGGTCCGGCCGGGGCCGGGGAACTGGGTGTGCTTCTGGTACCAGACCAGCGCGACGTGCGCGCCGATCAGCGCCAGGATGATGCCGGGCAGCAGCAGCACGTGCGCGACGTAGAGGCGCGGGATGATGATGTCGCCGGGGAAGTCGCCGCCGAACATCAGCCAGTGCATCCAGGTACCGATCACCGGGATACCGATGGTGATACCGGAGAACGCGGCGCGCAGACCGGTACCGGAGAGCAGATCGTCGGGCAGCGAGTAGCCGAAGAAGCCTTCGAACATCGCCAGGATCAGCAGCAGCGAGCCGATCACCCAGTTCGCCTCACGCGGCTTGCGGAACGCGCCGGTGAAGAAGATGCGGAACAGGTGGATGATGATCGACGCCGCGAACAGCAGGGCCGCCCAGTGGTGGATCTGCCGGACGAACAGACCGCCGCGCACCTCGAAGGAGATGTTCAGCGCGGTCTCGTACGCCCGCGACATGCCGACGCCGCGCAGCGGCTGGTAGGCGCCGTCGTAGGTGACGTGCGCCATCGACGGGTCGAAGAACAGCGTCAGGTACACACCCGACAGCAGCAGGATGATGAACGCGTACAGCGCGATCTCACCGAGCAGGAACGACCAGTGGGTCGGGAAGACCTTGTTGATCGACCGCTTCATGAACGCGGCGGCGCGATACCGCTCGTCCATCTCGTTGGCTTGGTTCGCCACCAGAGTGCTCATGAACGACGCTCCCAGAAAGCCGGGCCGAGCGGCTCGATGAAGTCGCCGTTGGCGACCAGGAAGCCCTCGGAGTTGACGGTGATCGGCAGCTGAGGCAGCGCGCGGGCGGCCGGACCGAAGACCGGCTTACCCCACTCGGTCGCCGAGAACTGCGACTGGTGGCAGGGGCACAGGATGCGGTTGGTCTGCTGCTCGAACAGTGAGGTCGGGCAACCGAGGTGGGTGCAGATCTTCGAGTAGGCGAAGTAGTCGCCGTAGTTGAAGCTCTCCTGGCCCTTGCGCTTGATCGCCTTCTCCGCGTCGGCGGTGCGCAGACGGATCAGCATGACCGCGTTGCGGATGCCACGCAGCGACTGCAGCGTCTCGTGCGCGTCGCCACGCCACTTCTCTTTCCACGGGAACACCGTTTCCATGGCGCCCGCGTCCAGGTCCTCCGGACGGACCAGCACGATGTCCTCGGGACGACCGGTGTCGCGACGGATGTAGATGGTCTCGCCCGGGTAGTCCGGGGTCCAGCCCGACACCCACAGCGGCGACTTGTCGCGCTTGGCCCACGGGTTCTTCACCATGCCGCCGATGAACACCAGCAGCGAGCCGATGCCGAGCACGCCGACGCCGGCACCCGCGGTGCCGAGCATCATCTTGCGACGCCCCAGGGTGGAGGTGTCGAGCGCGTCCTGCAGCTCGGCCGCCAGGGTCCGGCGCTCGACCTCGTCCGACGGGCCGTCGTGGCGCTGCTGGATCGAGATCTCGGCGGGGATGAACCGCTTGCGGATCAGCACGACCGCGATACCGATGACCAGCACCGAGATGCCGAAGGTCAGGCCGACGAGCGGGGTGAACAGCGCGTAGGCCTGGTGGCCTTCCTGGCGGTTGCCCTTCCACTCCCACGGCCAGAACAGGAAGACACCGATCAGCGCGGCGGCGGCGAGGCCGGAGATGGCGAACCAGAACGTGACCGCACGCTCGGCGCGCTTCTCGGCGCGGGTGCCGGGCACCGGCCACCGCTCGCCGCGGTACGCGACCTCGACGTCGTCACGCGCGGTACCGAGCTGGACCAGCTCGTCGCGCGTCATCGCGTCCAGTTCGTCTTCGGTCGGTTCCCGACCCATGTCGTTGTGCTCCTGTCCACTCATGTCCGAGATCCGATCCACATCGCGGCACCGACCACGGCGGTGATGCCGATAACCCAGATCGCCAGGCCTTCGGTCGCCGGACCGAAACCGCCGAGGTCCCAGCCGCCGGGCGACTTCTCTTCGGCGGCGTTCTTGACGTAGGCGACGATGTCGCGCTTCTCCTCCGGCGACAGCTGCCGGTCGGAGAACTTCGGCATGTTCTGCGGGCCGGTGACCATCGCGTTGTAGATCTGCGCCTCGTTGGCAGGCGCCAGCGTGGGCGCGAACTTGCCGCTGGAGAGCGCACCACCGCGGGCGGTGAAGTTGTGGCAGGAGGCGCAGTTCATGCGGAACAGCTCCGAACCACGGGCGATGTCGTCGCCACGCAGCGATTCCTGCGCGATCTCGCCGTTGGCGTCGCGGATCACCGAGGGGCCACCGCCGTTGGCGGCGACGTACGCGCCGATCGCGTCGGTCTGATGCGCGTCGAACTTCTCCGGCTTGCGCATCGCCTGGGCTTCGTTGCGGGTCATCGGCATGCGGCCGGTGGACACCTGGAAGTAGACGGCGGCCTCGCCGACGCCGATCAGGCTGGGGCCACGTTCTTCCACACCCTGCAGGTTGGCGCCGTGGCAGGTGATGCACGAGGTGTCGTAGAGCTGCTTGCCCTCGCGGATGAGCGCGGACTGATCCTCGTGCGCGGTGGCGATCTGCGGCTCGGGAGTGAGCGCCGTGGCCAGGAAGCCGGCTCCGACCAGACCAACGAGCAACGCGAGACCGCCCGCGATACGACGGCGAACGCGACGCTGCTTACGCGTCTTGGCGGCCTGCCCGTTGCCGGGGCCAGCGGGCTCTGGGGCCGACGGGGGAGATGAACTCATCTGTGTCCCTTTGGAGTAGACGGAACCGACTTGTGCAAATGTTGTGCGCCCGCGCCTAGCGGACGAAGTAGATCGTGGCGAACAGCCCGATCCAGACGATGTCGACGAAGTGCCAGTAGTAGGACACCACGATCGCGGCTGTCGCCTGCGCGGGCGTGAACTTGCTCAGCGTGGTGCGGACCAGCAGGAACACGAACGCGATCAGACCGCCGATCACGTGCAGGCCGTGGAAGCCGGTGGTGATGTAGAAGACCGAGCCGTAGGAGCTGCCTGCGATCGAGGTTCCCTCGTGGACCAGGTGGTAGTACTCGTAGCCCTGGCCGAACACGAAGAAGGTGCCCATCGCCAAGGTGATCAGGTACCAGCGGCGCAGGCCGAACACATCGCCCCGCTCCGCGGCGAACACGCCCATCTGGCAGGTGAACGACGATGCGATCAGCACGGCCGTCACCGGGATGGCGAGCGTCATGTTCAGCTCGGTCGGCTCCGGGGGCCAGTTGCCGTGCGCCTGCGCGCGCGCAACGAAGTACATGGCGAAGAGGCCGGCGAAGAACATCAGCTCGCTCGACAGCCAGATGATGGTTCCGACGCTGACCATGTTGGGCCGGTTCAGCGAATGCACACGCTGAGTAATGGCCGATCCTGGGGTGCCTACTGCGGTCGTCACGGGGTAAGTATGACTCTTCGTAGTACGACAGCTGTACCCGGGTACGAAACTTTGTCGCGCAGGGCGGAAAACCCACGCACAGAGGGGGTCCGCGACATCGGTCGGCGTGTTGGCGACGATCACGTGACGACCTGATCGGCGCAGGCGCGTCAGCGCTCCTCAGCTCTTCGCGCACGGCCGGAGCGAATGCGGAGGTACGCCCATTGTGACAGCGTTGGATGTGGATAACCTGAGACGAGGAGGCGGCGATGGTCGTGGTGCGGATGTGGCGGCGGTTGTTCGGTGGAAACGCGCAGGCGCTCGACCACGCGCGTGCCGATCTGGTCGTGGTCGCGTCGAGTTTCGACGACGTCGAGGCCTGCTCGGCGGTACTGGACCGGGCGACGGGCCTCGACCGGGAGGCCGAGGCGGTGCTGCGCCACCACCTGCGCCTGCCCGCCGGGCAGCTCGACGCGGCCTGTGAGATCGCCGGCTACGACGGCTACACCCGCGCCGAGCCGGTGCGGGCGGCCGACGACGAGCTGGTGCCGATCATCCTGCAGCGGGTGCAGCTGCTCGACCCGCTGAGCTGTTCGCAGGAGCGTTCGCGGATGGCCGGGCTCGCGCAGCGTCACGACGGTGTCGCCGACGGCTGGGACGCGCTGCAACCGCCCCGTCCCGCCCCTTAAACTTGCTCCGCGGCGCAATAGGGTTGCGCAATACAGGCGTGCGCGAGAAGAGTTCGCGCGACGGTGTCGGTCGAGAAGAAGGATGCGGAGCAGATGAGCGTGCGCAGCTGGCCCCAGGTGCTCGGAACCCTCGCCGACGGCGGTGACCTGGCCGCGGACGACACCACCTGGGTGATCGACGAGATCTTCACCGACAACGCCACCGCGGCCCAGATCGCGGCCTTCGGCGTCGCCATGAAGATCAAGGGCCCCACCCCCACCGAGCTGGCGGGCATGGTCGCGGGCATGCTCGGGCACGCGCGCCTTGTCCATGTCGACGGCGACGCGGTCGACATCGTCGGCACCGGCGGCGACCGGTCCGGCTCGGTGAACATCTCCACCATGTCCTCGGTGGTCGTCGCCTCGGCCGGTGTGCCGGTGGTCAAGCACGGCAATCGGGCCGCTTCGTCGAAGTCCGGTGGCGCCGACGTGCTGGAGGCGCTGGGCGTGCGGCTCGCGCTCGGCCCCGAGTCGGTGGCGCAGTCGGTGCGCGAGGCGGGCATCGGTTTCTGCTTCGCACCGCTGTTCCATGCCGGGCTGCGCTTCGCCGGGCCCGCGCGCAAGGAGATCGGCATCCCGACCGTGTTCAACGTGCTCGGGCCGCTCACCAACCCGGCACAGCCGCGGGCGGGGCTGATCGGCTGCGCGTTCGCCGACCTCGCGCCGGTGATCGCGGGCGTGTTCGCCGAACGTGACGCCAGTGCGCTGGTGGTGCGCGGGCGTGACGGGCTCGACGAGATCACCACCTCCGACCTCACCGATGTGTGGGTGGTCAGCGGCGGGCGGATCCGGCAGACCGTGATCGATCCGACGCGCCTGGGTATCCCCCGGGTCGAGCTGGACGCGCTGCGCGGCGGCGACGCCGAGGTCAACGCCGGGATCGCGCGCGAGGTGTTCGCCGGGACGCCGGGCCCGGTGCGCGACGCGACCCTGCTGAACTCCGCCGCCGCGATCGTCGCCTACGACCTCTCGCGCGGGGTCGGCGATGCCGACCTGGATCTGGACGCCGCGCTGGCGGGCGGGCTCGAGCGCGCCGCGGCCGCCGTCGACAGCGGCGCGTCGGCCAAGCTGCTGCAGAGCTGGGCCGAACTCACCCAGACCCTCGACGAGTCCTGAGCGAAAGCCTTACTCCCCCAGCGAGAATCCGGCTTCCACGTCGGCGCTCGAATACGACTTGAAGGCGATGTGGGTGGTGGTGCGGACCACGCCCTCCACCTTGTCGATGCCGCTGGTGACCACGTCGGCGATCCGCGCGTGATCGCGGACCCGCACGATCGCGATCAGGTCGACGTCACCGGCGCAGGAGTACACCTCGGCGACTCCTGCGGTGTCGGCGAGCGCCTGCGCGGTCTCGGGGATACGAGAGTTCTCGGCCTGGATCAGCACGATCGCGGTAATCATGGGATCAGCCTAGAACTTCCGGTTGCTCGGTGGCCGCTTTGAACCGTCGCATCAGGTCACGGCTCTTCACGCCGGGCGCCGATTCCACCGAACTGGACACGTCGACGCCGTAGGGGCGGTGGCGGGCGATGGTGTCGGCGACATTGTCGGCGTCGAGTCCACCGGCCAGCACGACCTTGCCCGGCAGCGCGCGCACCCAGTCGGGGAACTCCTCGAAGATCCCGGAGCCCGCGCTTGCGTCGTAGAAGAAGTATTCGCTGGTCTGCTCGGGTGCGGGCGGGGTCGAGGAGCAGAAGGCGAGGTTCGGCAGGTCGGCCCACTGATAGAGCTGCACGACGTCGAACGCGTCGGCCACCTCGGCGACCTCGGCCGCTTCCAGGGCGACCGCGAAGGTGGTGATCCGGCCGCGCGCGTAGCCGGCGAGGGCCCGAGCCTGCTCGGGGGTGCGGTACCGCTTGCTCTTGGGCGTGACCATGACGCCGATCGCCGAGTACCCGAGCTCGACGGCCCAGTCGATCTGTTCCTCGGTGGTCAGGCCGCACACCTTCACGAACATTCGCGCCTTCGCCCTTTCTCCCGCTGTCACCGGACGTGACAGGCGGTTCCATGATCCTCCCGCCGGGTGGTCACCGTTGCGCCAGGTACTGCTCCTCCTCGCTGACGGTGGTCGCGGCGGTGCGCGCCAGCTGGGCCCAGCCCTGCCAGCGGGCCGCGCCGTGCAGTGGTTCGCGGTAGCCCTCGCTGGTGCGGACGATGCGGGCGCCGGGTTTGGCGAGCCAGCGGGCGATGACGCCGACTTCTTCGGGCGGCGCGCCGCGCAGGGGCGGAATGTCGTCGTCGGGAGGTGGCTCGCCTGATGCCGCGTCGCCCAGATCGGGGATCACTGTCTCGGCGGCCGCGACGATCTGGTCGACGATCGCCATGGGTGGGGTGCCCCGTTGGGCTGTGCCCGCCGCGGCGAGGCGGCCGTAGCGGATGACCGAGAATTCCCAGCCGCCCGCGCCGTCGGGCAGGGCGATGATCAGCTCCGGGATGCGGGCGAGCGCGGCGAGGCGCTGGGTGCGATGCAGCATGGTGACGACGGTGGCGGTGCGGTCACGCAGGCGCGCCGCCGCTTCGAAATGTTCGGCGGCGGAATGGGTTTCGATGCGGTCGAGCATGGCGCGCAGCAGTGCGTCGGAGCGGCCGGTGAACAGGTCGCGTACCGCGTCGACCGCCGGGGCGTAACCGGTGGCGTCCAGGTCGGCCTCGGGGCGAGCCGCGGGGCAGCCGCCGACCACCGCGGGCGGGCAGGTGTGTCTCGCCATGCGGGTGAGGCGGGTGGCGCAGGTTCGCAGTCCGGCGAACTCGGCGATCGTCGCGGCCACGTCGACGGCGTCGGTGCGAGAACCGAACGGCCCCAGTGCTGTTCGGGTCGGGGTGCGCACGGCGACGAGCCTGGGAAAGGCCTCGTCGCTTGTCGTCAGCCACCAGCCGCGCCGGGGGAACTTCGAGCGGCGGTTATACGGCGGCGCGTGCGCGGCGAGCAAGCGCAGCTCGCGCACGCCCGCTTCCAGGCCGTGCGCGCACACCACATGGTCGACCCGGATCGCCAGTGCCACCATCTCTTTCATCCGGCCGCGGGTCTCCGAACCGGTGAAGTAGTTGCGGACGCGGCGGCGCAGATTGACCGCGGTCCCTATATAGAGGACTTCGTCGGACGGACCGCGGAACAGATACACCCCGGGCGCGCTCGGCAGATCGCCGGCGAAAGTGCGCTTGGCCCGCTGGGTTCCGGTGACGCCGGGCAGGTAGTCGAGCAGTTCGGTCAGGCTGTGCACACCCTGGTTGCCGACCCGGCCGATCAGCGCGTGCAGCACGTCGACGGTGGCGCGGGCGTCGTCGAGGGCGCGGTGCGTCGGGGTGGTCGACGCACCGAGGATCTGGGCGAGCACCCCGAGGCGCGCCGAGGGCGCCTCGTCCCGGGTGAGCACCCGTCGCGCCAGTTTCACCGTGCACAGCACCTGCGGGTTGGGCCAGGCGATGTCCTGGCGCGCCGCAGCGGCTTTGAGGAACGCGGTGTCGAAGCGGGCATTGTGCGCCACCAGCACCGCGCCCGCCGCGAACTCGAGAAAGCCCGGCAGCACCGCCTCGATCCGCGGCGCCTCGTACACCATCGCCGTGGTGATCCCGGTGATCTGCACGATCGCGGGCGGGATCGCGAACCCCGGATTCACCAGGGTCGCGAACTCCCCCAGCACTTCCCCCCCGCGCACCTTCACCGCCCCGATCTCGGTGATCGAATCCCCGTCCGGGCTGGTCCCGGTCGTTTCCAGGTCGACGACGACGAAGGTGGTGTCGTACAGCGGAGTGTCGAGTTCGTCGAAGGCCAGCTGACGGGCGGCAGCCGGAAGCGGAACGGGATCGGGCACGGCGAGCAGCGTAGGACGAGGGTCCGACACGCTCGCCGTGCCCGACGGTCCGCGCGGTGCGCGCCGAGTCGGCGGCCGTGGCGCCGGCACCGGATCGCAGCCAGCTGTAGGCCAGCTGGGCGTGGGCATCGCTGTTGTCAGGGTCGGCGGCCAGCACCGGCGCCAGCTCGGCCCGCGCCGCCTCGTACCGGCCCAGGTCGATCAGCGTGGCGGCCCGGTCGAGTTGTTGTTCACTCATCGCGCTCGGCTCAGCGCTGCTTCATTCGCTCGAGATAGATCGCCAGCTCGTCATAGCTGCCGTCGCCGTTGGCGAATTCGACCACATTGCGGGCGGATTCGAACCAGGCGCCGGTGCTCGGCCGGATCTGGGCCAGCGCGGCCTTCACGTCGGCCATGCCGATCGGGCGCACCTCCCCCGAGCGCAGGGAGTCCGCCATCGCGAGCTGGGTGGCCGAGGTGCACACGTGGGCGAGGTCGGCGCCGGAGAGTCCCTCGGTGTGCGCGGCCAGCGCGGCCAGGTCGATGCCTGCCACCGGGCGGTCGCGCAGGTTGTAGTGCAGGATCGAGCGGCGGGCGGGCTCGTCGGGCAGGCCGACGAAGATCATCCGGTCGAACCGGCCCGGCCTGCGCAGGGCGACGTCGACATCCCACGGATGGTTGGTCGCGCCGAGCACGAAAACGCCCTCGTTGCTGTGGGTCGCCGAGTCCATCTCGGTGAGCAGCTGATTGACCACGGTGCGCATGGTCGAGGAGCCGTGCATCTGGCTGCGCTTGTGGCCGAGCGCGTCGACCTCGTCGAGGAACAGCACGCACGGCGCGTTGCGGCGGGCCATCTCGAAGATGCTGTGCACATTGCGCTCGCTGGCGCCCGTATAGATATCGAGGATGTCCGCGATCTCGATCGGATAGAAGTTGGCGCCGAGCTCGCCCGCGACCGCCGAGGCGAGGAAGGTCTTGCCGCAGCCGGGCGGGCCGTAGAGCAGGAGGCCGCCGCGCGCGGAGGTGCCGAACGCCTTGGCGAGTTCCGGATTGCGCAGCGGGGCGAGCAGGGTCAGGTCCAGCTGGCGCTTCACCTCGTCCATGCCGCCGACATCGGCGAGGCGCAGGGTCGGGCGCTCGATCGTGGCGGCGTCGTCGTCGGTGACGAACTCGGTGGGCGCGGCGTCGACGAAAGCCGGTTCGATGATGTCGCCGACCTGATCCTCCGCGGCGGCCCAGTCGTACTCCGGCGCCGGACCGGCTTCCGGAGCGGGCGCCGGTGAACCGCCGGACAGTGCGTTCGTGCAGCGCGTCATCAGGGCCAGGACCTGCGCGTTTCCCGGATGATGGCCGAGCGCGACGCCGCAGTGGGCCAGCGCGTCGGCATAGCGACCGCGGTCGAGATACAGCTCGATGACGCAGACGCGCAGCGCGAGGACCCCCGGACTGCGCTCCACCATCGTCAGCAAGTCGGTCAATACCTGGTCGTCGGCCACCCGCGCCCCCCTTCGAACTGCGAACATTCGGCCGTACCCTAACCGCCGCAACAGGATTGACGGAACCGGTAAACGCCGAGTCCCATCCACCGGGACGGTGCCCTGGCGCCGGGCCGACATGCTCGCCGCCGGCGATTCGCCGCGAGACTTTCGTTCCGATGCGAACAAAATGACCTTGGTCAGACCCGATTGAGACCGGGCTCACAGTTTGCTGGAAATCACATGACCGCGCCGAATTTCATCGGGTAAGAGTGATTACCGATCTGAGCATGCTCGGACGGGCGGCGCGCCGCCTGCGCGTGCGACTGGGCGACCGACCGGTTAATAACGCGACGCGCGGAAACGACCTGGGGATTCACCCCTAGGGGTAGACCAATAGGCCGCGAAGAAGCCCAGCGGCGACGCGCCGGGTAGCGGCCCGGACGCCCACAGAGACGACCTGGCGTTATCGTTTCGTGATTGGTGTGACGCAGCTCGCAGGCGAAGTCGGCCGATATCGCGGAATTTGCTTCCCGGACCGATGTCCGACTTTACAAACCACCGTGATGTCTTCGTAACCTTTTTGAGACCTCACGGAGTCCCCTCGGACCGGAAACGGTGCACCGGGATGAAGCCCGCCGCGTCATACGGACACGGCGTCGTGGGGCAGATTGGAAGTACCCGCATCATGGCGACCAACACCGTCAAGCGTCAGGCGCAGCGAGCCGTTGCCGCCGGAGCCGTCGGCGCTGCCACCATCGGCGCGTTCCTCCTGCCGGCCGCTCCCGCGTCGGCGACGCCGGTCACCGTTCCCGGAATCGGCACCTTCGAGGTGCCCAACGAGATCCCGGTCCCCCAGGGCGTCCCCGGCATCGAGATCCCCGGCGCGCCGCCGGTGTTCACCGCGCCGCGTGCCACCGCCGCGGACATCGCGCTCGACGCCGCGCTGAGCAAGGTCGGCTCCCCCTACGTCTACGGTGCCGCGGGCCCGGACGCCTTCGACTGCTCGGGTCTGGTCCAGTGGGCCTACCGTCAGGCCGGCATGGAGCTCCCGCGCACCAGCGGCGCCCAGCTCGGTGCGGGCACCCCGGTCTCGATCGACGACCTGCGCCCCGGCGACCTGGTGTCGTTCTACGGTGGCGGCCATTCGGGCCTGTACGCGGGCGACGGCAACGTCGTGCACGCGTCCACCTCGGGCACCCCGGTGCAGCTCGCCCCGGTCTCCTCGATGCCGTTCGCGGGCGCTCGCCGCTTCTGATCGAAGGAACGGTGCGTCGTTCGCGGGGAAGGGCGCACCGTGACCTCTCCGTGGCCTACTGGACACGGGCATACGCGGTTCCGTAACCTGATCGAGACCTTCTCGCCGGACGCGGGGATCCAGTTCGGGTAGGGCGCCGTAGCGGCGGACAACGAGAGAACGGGGCACGGCGCACTGTGATTGCACACCACCGGAATCCGCGCGTGCCGCGAGGCATCGCCGGAGCCATGTCCGCCGCGATCCTGGTGTGCGCCGCGTACGCCGCCGGCCCCTCCCTCGCCGATCCGGTCGCCCTGCCGAGCACCGCGGGCGACGCGATCGCCAGGATGGTCGACCTGTCCCGGCAGGCCGAGGCACTCAATCAGGCATCGCTCACCGCGCAGCAGGACCTCGACGCCAAGCTGTCGGTCCAGCGCGAAACCGACGACAAGCTCGCCGCGAGCACCGCCGTCGCCGATGCCGCCCGCGCCGAGGTGCGCAAGTTCCAGCCGATGATCGATCGCACCGCGATCGCCACCTACACCGGCGCGCGCACCGATCGCATGTTCGCGGTGCTGTCGAGCAATTCGCCGCAGCAACTGCTGGACAAGATGTCCATGCTCGACGTGCTCTCCCAGCAGACCGCCGCGAGCGTGCGCGAGTTCAAGAAGGCCGCCGACAGCGCGACCGCCGCCGAGTCCGTCGCCCGTGCCGCCGCCGACACCGCCCGCGCAGCGACCGCGGCCGCGGAGTCCGTGCGCGCCGACGTCGACCGCAAGCGCAACGACCTCACCGTGGCCACCACCCAGGTCGTCGAGGCCTGGGGTGCGCTCTCGGCCAGGGACAAGTCGACGCTGGCCGGTTCGCCGTTCCCGCCCGGATTCGATCGCGACTCACTGCTGCAGGGCCTGGTCCCCGGCAGCGGCACCAGCGCGCTGGCCGCGGCCCTGACCCGCGTCGGCGATCCGTATGTCTGGGGCGCCACCGGCCCCGACCAGTTCGACTGCTCCGGGCTCGTGCAGTGGGCCTTCAAGCAGGTCGGCAAGAACGTGCCGCGCACCAGCTCCCAGCAGGCGAACTTCGGCACCCCGGTGGCCAAGGACGACCTGCAGCCCGGCGATGTCGTGCTGTTCTATCCCGGGATCTCGCACGTCGGTATCTACGCGGGCAACGGCATGATGGTGCACGCCTCCACCTTCGGGGTGCCGGTGGCCGTCGCGCCGATCAACACCACCCCGTACCACTCGGCCCGGCGATACTGAGCCGACGGTGACCGATCCGTCGCGCCGCTCGTCCGGCCTCCGTTCCTGGTTCTCGGCCAACGGCCGCCTCGAATTCGTCCTCACGCTCGCCTCGGTCACCCTGCTGACCGGGGCGTGCCTGGCCCTGATCCTGGTGCCGCGCAACGCGGGTCCGCTGCAGCTGGCCACCGACGAGGCCGAGGTGCTCGACACCACCGAGGGCATCGACGACCCCCGGCTGACACCGGTGCGGCGCGAACTACAGCCGTTCGGCCCGATCCTGGTGCGCCGGGTCGCCGCGGGTGGCGAGGCCGACGCGCTGCTGGTGGCCCATCCGGGTCATCGCGCCGATCTGGATGTCCTCGAACACGAACTCGAGCTGGCGATCGCCGATGTGAGCGCCGCGTGGGGTGTCGACTGGAATCGCGCACCGGTGATCGTCGTCGCGGGAACCCCCACCGAGTTCACCGCCCTGACCAGGGCCGCGGGCGCGACGACCACCGCGGATGTGGCCGCCGTGTCGCTCACCGGCTCGTACGCGCCCGGTACGCGGCCCACCGACCAGCGGATCGTGTTCAATCCCGACGCGCGCCGCCGGGTCGGTGACGAGGGTCTGGCGACCCTGCTGCGGCACGAGCTCACCCACGTCGCGACCAGGGGCGCCACCACCGACGGCGCACCGCTGTGGATGCTCGAGGGCTACGCCGAGTACGTCGCCCAGCGTGGTCAGGGCACCACCTTCTCGCAGATAGCACCGACGCTCACCACCCGGCTGCGCGCGGGCGCCCTGCCCACCGAGCTGATCGGCGACGCCGACTTCACCGGGACCGACGCCGCCTACGCCTACGAATCCGCCTGGAGCACTTGCGCTTTCCTCGCCGATCGCTACGGCCCCGCCACCCTCACCGAGCTGTACAAACGGCTCGCGACCGGCCCACAGTCCCCCGCCGCCCAGGACGCCGCGTTCACCGCCGTGCTCGGCGCCTCGCGCGCCGAACTGCTCGACGGCTGGCGCGCCTGGCTGCGCGGCCGCGCCGTCTGACCACCGACGCTTACCTATTAGGTTGTTCACTTATGGCCCGAACTCTGCTGGTTACCAACGATTTCCCGCCTCGGCCGGGTGGAATCCAGTCGTATCTGCACGCGCTGGCGAATCAGCTGCCGCCCGACGACCTGGTCGTCTACGCACCGCGCTGGCGTGGTGACAGTCACGAGAAGTTCGACGCCGCGCAGAAGTTCCGCGTCGTTCGGCATCCGACGACGCTCATGCTGCCGACCCCCGGCGTGATCAAGCGGGCGGGCGCGCTGCTGCGCGAGCACGACTGCGACACCGTCTGGTTCGGCGCCGCCGCACCGCTGGCCGCCATGGCGCCGATGCTGCGGCGCGCGGGTGCCGAGCGCATTCTGGCCAGCACCCACGGCCACGAGGTCGGCTGGTCGATGCTGCCGGGCGCGCGGCAGGTGCTGCGCTCGATCGGCGAGAACACCGATGTCGTCACCTATGTCAGCAAGTACACCCGCGGCCGGTTCGCCTCGGCGTTCGGCCCGCGGGCCGCGCTCGAGTACCTGCCGCCGGGTGTCGACCCCGCCGAGTTCCGGCCCGACCCGGCCGCGCGCGCCGAACTGCGCGCCCGCTACGGCCTCGGCGACCGGCCGACGGTGCTGTGCCTGTCGCGCCTGGTCGCGCGCAAGGGCCAGGACATGCTGATCGTCGCCATGAACGAGGTGCGCGAACGCGTCGACGGTGCGGTCCTGGTGATCGCGGGCGGCGGACCGTACGAGACGCGGTTGCGCGGGCTGGCCGAGGCGCTCGGCGTCACCGACAGTGTCGTGTTCACCGGCCGGGTGCCCTCGGGTGAGCTGGCCGCCCATCACACCATCGCCGACGTCTTCGCCATGCCGTGCCGCACCCGCGGCGCCGGCCTGGATGTCGAGGGGCTCGGCATCGTCTTCCTGGAGGCGTCGGCGACCGGGGTTCCGGTCGTCGCCGGCAGCTCCGGCGGCGCGCCCGAGACCGTCCGGGAGGGCGAGACCGGGCTGGTCGTGCACGGACGCTCGGTCGAGCAGATCAGCGACGCGCTCGTCGAACTGCTCACCGACCGCGACAAAGCGGCCGCGATGGGCGCCGCGGGCCGCGCATGGGTGGAGCGGAACTGGCATTGGGACCGGCAGGGCGCCCGCTTGCGGGCGCTGCTGCGGTGACACCCCGGCCGGTACCGGTGTGGCGTCCACTACGCTCAGCGAGGTGAGCAGTATCCAGGTCGCAGATCAGACCTTTCTCGCGGCGCCGCCCGCCGCGATCGCCGACGTGCTGAGCGCCACGCACAACTGGCGTCGCTGGTGGCCCGACCTGCGCCTCGACGTGCGCGAGGACCGCGGCGACAAGGGCATCCGCTGGACGGTGGCAGGCCCGCTGACCGGCACCATGGAGGTATGGCTGGAGGCCTGCGCCGACGGCGCGATCCTGCACTACTTCCTGCACGCCGAACCCACCGCGGCCAAGCCGATGTCGCCGCGCGCGCTGGCCGCGGCGAACCGGGCCCGCCGGGTCGCGGGCAAGACCATGTCGTTCGAACTGAAGGCCCGGCTCGAGGCCGGTCGACCCGCCGGCGTCGCGCCGGCGGCCGTCGCGGCGCCCTGACGACGCCACCGGCACCGACTGCTCGTCCCGCACGAAAGGAACCGTTGTCCGCCATGGCCGACCGGACCCAGAGATCGATTGTCATCGAGGCGCCGTCCGAGCAGGTGATGGCCGTCATCGCGGATCTGGAGTCCTATCCGGAGTGGGTGGCGGCAGCTCAGTCGGTCGAGGTGCTCGACACCGACGCGGCGGGCAGGGCGGCGACCGCGCGGTTCGTGCTCGACGCGGGCGTCGTCAAGGACACCTACGTGCTGTCCTACAACTGGCGCGCCGACGGCAACGCGGTGAGCTGGCGGCTGCTCAGCGGTGACCTGCAGAAGGCCCAGGACGGCAGCTACGAACTGCGCGAGGGGCCCGACGGCAGCACCGAGGTGATCTACGAGCTGACCGTCGACTTGAACATCCCGATGATCGGCATGTTCAAGCGGAAGGCCGAGAAGGTGATCACCGATACGGCCTTGAAGGAACTGAAGAAGCGGGTCGAGGGCTGAGCGCCCCGGGCGGTACCCGCGTCGAACTGTTCGTCGGCAAGGGCGGTGTCGGGAAGACGACGCTGGCCTGCGCGACGGGCATGAGCTATGCCCGCGCCGGGCGGCGGGTGCTGATCGCCTCGCTCGATCAGGCGCATTCGCTCGGCGACGCGCTCGGCTTCCGTTTCCCGCACGATCCGGGCACCGTCGCCGGGGTGGCCAGGGTGGCGCCCGGGCTCGAGGTGATCGAGATCGATTCCCTCGCCCTGCTCGAGGACCGCTTCCGTGACGTGGTGCGGATGCTGGCCAAGGGCGGCGGGCACGACCACGGCGTCGACCTGACCGCCATCGACCCGGCCGAACTCACCGGCCTGCCCGGCGTGCAGGAACTGCTGATGCTGGTCGAGATCGCCCAGTACACGGAGGAGGACGACTGGGACGTCATCGTCGTCGACTGCCCGCCCTCGGCCGACATGCTGCGCATCCTCACCGCCCCGGACACCCTGCTCAACTATGTGGAGCGCCTGTGGCCCCGGCATACCCGCACGATGAGCGCGATCGGCCTCGATCTGCGCAAGGCGGTGCTGGCGGCCACGGTCGAGCGGATCGTCGGCGCGGTCACCCAGGTCCGCGATCTGCTCGCCGACCGCACCCGCACCAGCGCGCGGCTGATCACCGGTCCCGAACAGGTCGCCGTGGCCGAGGCGCGGCGGGTGCGCTCGGCGGCAGCGCTGCTCGGCCTGCGCCTGGACGCGGTGGTGGTGAACAAGGTGCTTGCCCCGGTCCCGCCGCCCGGCGACAACGCCCATCCGGCCGTGCACTGGTACCTCAACCGCCGAGCCGAGCAACTCGAGGTGGTCGCGCGGCTGCACGAGCAGCTCACCGACGTCCCGATCCTGCTCGCCCAGCACGCGGGCGCCGAACCGGTGGGGGTGAACGCGCTGGTCGCGTTCTCCTATTCGGTCGACACGCTGCCCGGCCCGCACGCTCAGAGCGCGGATTCGGGCGAACCGATGGTTCGATGGGAGTCGGGTTCCGGTGTCGACTCCGTGTACGCGATGCGGATTCGGCTACCGGTTGTCGATCCCGGCACTTTGCGGCTGGGCCGAGTGGAGGACGATCTGATCGTGGGAGCGGACGGGGTGCGCACACGCGTACGGCTCGCGCCGGTGCTGCAACGCTGCACGGTGGCGGGCGCCGAACTCGACGACGGTCACCTCGTGGTCCGCTTCCGGCCCGATCCGCAGGTGTGGCCCGCCGATCCGAACTACACGAAGGCCACCGCAGATGAGCAGTGACAGGCAGTCCGACCGCCACGGCCACCCCGACGGTTTCGCCGAGTTCACCGAGGAGCTGCGGCTGCTGGCCGAAGTGCTGCTGGCCAGAGTCGAACCGGTGCTGCGCCGCACCGCCGCCGACGGCCAGGCCGATCTGGGCGGCTGCGCCTGGTGCCCGGTCTGCGCGGCCGCCGCCCTGGTACGCGGCGACCACCACGACGTCGTCGCCGCCCTCGCGGACCACGGGACGTCGATGGTGACTGTGCTGCGCGAGGCGCTCGCCGGTGTCCCCGTCGAGCCGGTGATGCCCCCGGAATGGGCCGAACACGCTGCGGGACACCATGATTCGCACGCGGCATGGGTCCACAACGGTGCCGGTGACCCCGTCACGCCGGACCACCCCGCCGAACCGTCGGCTCCCGCGGATCCCGCGGTGGCTCCGTCGGCCGACCGAGCCGCCGGAACCGCGCCACAGCCCGACCACCCCGACACCGCGGGCCGGTCGCGCCTGCGCTGGGGCTCCGCGCGTACCGACCAGTCCGCGACTCCCCGCCCCCACCGGGTCGACGAATACGCGGCGCCACGACAGCAGGGCGCCCCGGCCGGGACCGGGATGGGCCCGCATATCCCCGCCGATTCCGGAACGCCCTCCGGCACCGGTCTATTCGCGGCACCGACCGAGGACGCCGACCACCACCGCGACGATCGCCCGCGTACCACCCGCGCGCCACGCTCGCGTTATGTCGACATTCCGGTGACGATCCGGGGATGACCCAGCGGATCGACCGTCAACACCTGCTCACCGTCGGCATCGACGTCGGCGGCACGAACATCCGCGCCTCGGTCGTCGACGCCGAGGGTGAGGTGCTCGACAGCGTGCAGGCCCCGACCCCGCATTCGGCGCGCGCGCTCGAGGACGCCATCGACCGCTCGGTGCGCGAGCTGGCACGCAGGCATCCGATCGCCGCGGTCGGCCTCGCGGTCGCTGGCTTCATCTCCGACGACCGCTCGACCGTCCTGTTCGCCCCGCATCTGCCCTGGCAGGATGCCCCGGTCGCGCAACGGCTCTCCGCGCGCCTCGGGCTGCCGGTGATCCTGGAACACGACGCCAATGCCGCGGGCTGGGCCGAATACCACTTCGGCGCCGCCGCGGGCGGGCACACCGTGGTCCTCGTCGCCATCGGCACCGGCATCGGCGCCGCCCTGCTCATCGACGGTCAGCTCTACCGCGGCAGTCACGGCGTCGCCCCCGAGCTCGGCCACCTGCAGGTGGTGCCCGCCGGACGGGCCTGTGCCTGCGGCAAGCGCGGCTGCTGGGAGCGCTACTGCAGCGGAACGGCACTGGCCGACACCGCGATCGAACTGCTGGCGACCGATCCGGTGCGCTCGGTGCTGGCCCGCGACGTGATCCACGATCCCGGCTCGCTGACCGGACGCCGGGTGGCGGGCGCCGCCCAGGACGGCGACCCGCTCGCGGTCAGGGTGATGGCCGATTTCGCGCGCTGGCTCGGGCTAGGCCTCGCCTTCGTCAGCGACATCTTCGATCCCGATCTGGTCGTGATCGCCGGTGGCGTGAGCAGTTCGGCCCCGCTGTTCCTCGACGAGGCGCGTGAGCACTACGCGAGGGCGGTCACCGGGGCAGGGCACCGGCCGCTGGCGCGGCTGCGCACCACCCAGCTCGGTGAGGCCGCCGGCATGATCGGCGCCGCGGAATTGGCCAGGGCGGCGGTCGGCGCGCCGGTCGCGGGCCGGAGCGGGAGATGAGTGTCACAACACTGTGACTTGGCTACCGTCCTGGGTTGGTTGTGACCTGCGACCAGCGGTAAAGTCGGTTTCCGACGAGGCTGCACACCACGATCCCGGTCCCAAGAAAGGACGCCATGTTCTACTGGCTGCTCAAGTTCGTCTTCCCGGGACCGTTCATGCATCTATACAACCGACCCGTGGTCGAGGGCGTCGAGCACGTCCCCACCGACGGACCGGCGATCATGGCGGGCAACCATCTCTCGTTCTCCGACTGGCTGTTCGCCCCGCTGCTGAGCCCGCGCCGGATCAGCTACCTCGCCAAGGCCGAGTACTTCACCACCCCCGGCATCAAGGGCCGCCTGCAGAAGTTCTTCTTCAGCGGCACCGGTCAGTACCCGATCGACCGCAGCGGCGCCTCCGCCGCCGAGGACGCGCTCAACGCGGCCCGCAAGCTGCTCGACAAGGGCATGCTGGTCGGCCTGTACCCGGAGGGCACTCGCTCCCCCGACGGTCGTCTGTACAAGGGCAAGACCGGCATGGCGCGCCTGGCCCTGGAGACCGGCGTCCCGGTCATCCCCGTCGCGGTCATCGGCACCGACAAGGTGAGCCCGCCCGGACCGTTCAAGTGGCGCAGGCACAAGGTCGTGCTCAAGTTCGGTGCGCCGCTGGACTTCTCCCGCTACGAGGGCATGAGCGGCAACCGTTTCGTCGAGCGCGCCGTCACCGACGAGGTGATGTACGAGCTGATGCGCCTCACCGGCCAGGAATACGTCGACGTCTACGCGCACAGCCTCAAGAAGGGCGTCGCCCCCACCGATCGCCAGCTCGACGCCACCCGCATCCCGGACACCGCCGCCAGCTGACCCGTAATCCGGTGCGCCGCAGCGCACCGAGCTGACGCACAGCACTGGCGCCCGGCAAGCGAACGATAAGGACCGTCGGCCAGACTGCTCGCATGTTCAAGCAATTGCTGGCCGCGGCCGGTGTCGGCGGCGCCGAGGTCGAAACCGAATTGTTCACCCCCGGCGTGCAACCCGGCGGACTCGTCGACGGCGTGATCCGGTTGCGCGGCGGCCGCGTCGACCAGGCGATCGGGCACGTGGCGGTCGAGTTCGTCACCCGCGTGGAGCGGGAGTACTCCGACGGCGAGGAGCGGATCGCCGACCTCGGCTTCGGCCGGGTCGGCGTCGCGGGGCCGTTCACCCTGATCGCGGGCACGGTGGCCGAATTGCGTTTCGCCGCACCGGTTCCGTTCGAGACACCGATCACCTTCTTCGACGGCCACCACCTGCCGGGCGCCGCGGTCGCGCTGCGCACCGTCGTCGACATCCACGGCGCCGTCGACGCCACCGACACCGATCCGATCGGCATCGGGGCGCTGCCAGCTCAGCACGTCGTGCTCGATGCCGTGCGGCGCATGGGTTTCGGGCTGCTCCGCACCGATGTGGAGGCGGGCACGATCGCCCGGACGCCGCAGCGGCTGCCCTTCTATCAGGAGATCGAGTTCGGCCGCTCGCACCACTTCCCGCGGGTCAACCAGCTCGAGCTCACCTTCGTCGCCGCAGAGCAGGGCATGAGCGTCGTCCTCGAGGCCGATATCGAGGGTGGCTGGTTCCGGGAGGACCGCGACGGGATCGGGATGTTCTGGGTCGACTACTCGCGCCTGGCCGCGCAGGACTGGACCGCCGAGATCCACCGCACCCTGGCCGGGCTCGGCGCCCTCGGCTGAGAGGCCGTAAGCCCACCGGGCCCACCCACCCGCTTGGTAGCCTCTTGCGAGGCACTGAGCCGACGGGTGGGCGGCCACAGCAGTGGCGGGCGTCGGTGGACAGCGAGGTGGACATGGTCGGACGAGACGCAGAGGGCCGGGTGATGCCGTTCACTCGCCGCGCGAAATCGCCCGATGATCCACGGATCGGTAATCCGCCCACCGGCAAGGTCGCCCGCAGCGCCCGGCTCGCCGCGGTGCCCGTCGCCTACGCGGGGCGGCGCATCGCCGGACTCGGCAAGCGCGCCGTCGGCCGCAATGCCGAGGACGTGGAACGCGAAATCCGCACCAGGACCGCCGAGCACCTGTTCCAGGT
>NZ_JBHXAY010000069.1:0-38567 GCF_042728775.1 Nocardia sp. NPDC060259 | reverse complement strand
GTCTCAGACCGGGCCTTACCTTTGTTTCTGTGGAGCTAAGGGGACTCGAACCCCTGACCCCCACACTGCCAGTGTGGTGCGCTACCAGCTGCGCCATAGCCCCGTGTTCTTTTGTTTCAGCGGCTCTCGCTGCTGCCTGAATGAAGTTACACCATGCCTCATGGGGACAACAAATCGGCTGGTAGGAGGCAGAAAAGTGGAGTTTTGGGCGGGGTTGGTGTGGCGTGCGTGGAAGGCGGGGTGCGTGGGGGCGGAGTAGAATGTGCCGAACCTCACGCCGGGTGGGTCAGGGGGCGAGGTTCAGGACCCAGTTCTCGTCGGTCCAGTCGATCTTGGTGGTGCCGTCGTAGATGGCGGGGGTGGCGGCCTTGTTGCCGGTGCGGGCGTCGAGGTCGTCGAGGTTCTGCTTGGCGGCGGTGCGGGCGGCGTCGAGCTGGGTGCCGTTGGTGATGCACGGGCCGACAGATTCGGGGGCGCCGGATTCGATGGCGAGGGTGGCCAGGGCTGGGTTGCTCAGGTCGGCGCCGCCCTCGTCGGGCTGCTTGGTGGTGAACAGGGCCTCGTGGAACTTGCTGTAGGTGGGGCCCGAACCGGTCTGGGCGACACAGAGATTCGCGGCGATGGCGCGGGTGGAGTAGTCCTTGCTCTTGGACTGAGGGTCGAGGAACGCCACGAAGTGGTAGTTCACGGCCAGCTTGCCCTCGTCGATCTTCTGGGCGAGTTCCTGGCCGAAGGTCGTTTCCATCACGCCGCAGGCGGGGCAGAGCGGGTCCTCGAAGATGTCGACGGTCTTCGGTGCGTCGGGGCGGCCGAGGCGGATGACGCCATCGGGCTGGATCGCGACCAGCACGGCGGGCTCGCGCACGGCGCCGTAGCCGTCGTTGCGCACCTCGGTGGGCGCCGTCTTGTTCCACTTGAACGCAGCGAACACGAGGAGCCCGATCACGACGAGGGCCACCGCGGCCAAGGCGTAGGTGGTGTTGCTGGAAACGGGACGGGGATTGTGCTGGGAACCGGCGCTGCTCACCCGTCCACTTTGCCTCGAGTCACCGGAGGCTCGCCGCCGGGGCCGATAAATACCTCACTGACCTGCGGATCTACCGTTCAGGCTGGTCAGAGTCGACCGGGCGCAGCGATGACACCATGCCGGTGCGCACCACGGGGACGCCGTCGGGGCAGCCGTCGCAGGTGCACTGCGGGTCGATGCCGTCACCGGCGTGGTCGGGGTGCTCCGGGTCCTCGGGATGTTTGATCCGCGACGGTTCCGGCGTCACCAGCCACACCGCCGCCGACACCGCGAGCACGCCACCGGTGACCGCCATGCCGACCCCGAACGAGGTGTGCTCGGCCACCCAGCCGATCCCGATCGGTCCGAGCACGGTGCCCAGATCCGCCGCCATCTGGAACGCCGCCAGCACCGGTCCGCCACGCGCACGAGCGCCGATGACATCGGCCAGCGCCGCCTGCTGCGCCGGGCTGAACATCCCCGACCCCACCCCGGCGACGAAGGAGGCGGCCAGGAACCAGGGCAGCGAGGGCGCGAACCCGAGCACGCCGGTGCCGACCGCGCAGATCGCCGACCCCGCGATCAGGAACGGTTTGCGGCCGAACCGGTCCGACAGCCGGCCGGACACGAACAGCACGGCGGCATTGCCCGCGGCGAACACGGTCAGCGCCACCCCGGCCATGCCCGATTCCTGCTCCAGAATCTCCACGACCAGCAGCGGGACGAAAGCCATTCGCACACCGAACACCGCGGCGCCGCCGGCGAAACTCGACAGCAGGACCGCGCGATAGGCGGGTTCGGACCAGGCGTGCCGGAAGGTGAATTCCGGTGCGGCCGCGCCCTCCTCGATCGCGAGCACCGGCGATTCGCGCAGGCCGACGAAGACGATGCCGCACACGATCAGCAGGGCGGCCGCGTAGATGAGGAACGGCGCGCGCAGCCCGAGACCGGCCAGGCCGCCGCCGACCAGCGGACCGAGCAGCGAGCCGATCAGGAAGCTGGTGGAGTAGATCCCCGAGACGCGTCCGCGCGCGGCGGGCGGGGACACCCGGATGATCAGCGCCATCGACGACACCGTGAACATCGTCGAGCCGACGCCGCCGAGCGAACGCAGCACCAGCAGTTGCCAATACGTCTGCGCCAGCGCGCACGCACCGGTCGACAACGCGACGATCAGGATGCCCGCCAGATACACCCGCCGCTCGCCCAGCTTCTGCACGAGCCGCCCACTGGCGGGCGCGAACAGCAACCGCATCAGGGCGAACGCGCTGACGATCGCCGAGGCCGCCGCGATCCCGACGCCGAATTCGCGCGCGTACTGCGGCAGGACCGGCGCGACCAGACCGAAGCCGAGAGCGATGACGAAGGCCGCCGCGATCAGTACCCAGATCTCGGCCGGTAGTCGTACCTTCGCCGGAGCGCTCACTCGGCCAGCGCCTGATTCACCATCTCCTCGGCGGCGGCCTGCACCTGGGTCAGATGCTCGGAGCCGAGGAACGATTCGGCGTAGATCTTGTATTTGTCCTCGGTGCCCGACGGGCGGGCGGCGAACCAGGCGTTCTCGGTGGTCACCTTCAGACCGCCCAGCGGTGCGCCGTTGCCGCGCGCGGTGGTGAGGATGCCGGTGATCTCCTCGCCGGCGATCTCGGTGCCGGTGACGGCGTCGGGGGTCAGCGCAGCGAGCTTGGCCTTCTGCGCGCTGGTGGCCGCCGCGTCGATGCGCGCGTAGGCGGGGCTGCCGTACTGGCGTTCCAGCTCGCCGTAGCGGGCCGACGGGGTCTGACCGGTGACGGCGGCGATCTCGGCGGCGAGCAGCGCCAGCAGGATGCCGTCCTTGTCGGTGGTCCACACGGTGCCGTCCATCCGCAGGAACGACGCGCCCGCGCTCTCCTCACCGCCGAATGCCAGGCTGCCGCTGAACAATCCGGGCACGAACCACTTGAACCCGACCGGCACCTCGTAGACGTCGCGGCCGAGCACGTTGACGACCCGGTCGATCATCGACGAGCTGACCACCGTCTTGCCGATCTTGGTCAGCGCGTCCCACCACATCCGGTTCGCGACCAGGTATTCGATCGCGACGGCCAGGAAGTGGTTGGGGTTCATCAAGCCACCGTCGGGGGTGACGATGCCGTGCCGGTCGGCGTCGGCGTCGTTGCCGGTGGAGATGTCGTAGTCGTCCTTGATGCCGACCAGGGCGGCCATGGCATGCCGGGAGGACGGGTCCATCCGGATCTGGCCGTCGCTGTCGAGGGTCATGAAGCGCCAGGTCGGGTCGACGAACGGGTTGACCACTTCCAGTTCGAGATCGAAACGCTGGCCGATCTCCTCCCAGTAGTCCACGCTGGCCCCGCCCATCGGGTCGGCACCCATCCGGATGCCCGCGCCGCGAATCGCGTCCAAATTCAAGGCGTTCGGCAGGTCGGCGACGTAGTGGTCGAGGTAGTCGTAGCGCTGGACGTGAGTGCTAAGCGCCTGCGTCAGCGACACCCGCTTCACCGCCGCAAGGCCGCCACGCAGCAGTTCGTTGGCGCGGGCGGCGATGGCGTCGGTGGCCTTGGTGTCGGCCGGGCCGCCGTGCGGCGGGTTGTATTTGAAGCCGCCGTCGCGCGGCGGATTGTGCGACGGGGTGACCACGATGCCGTCGGCCTGATGCTTGGTACCGCCCCGATTGTGGCGCAGCACAGCGTGACTCAGCGCGGGGGTCGGGGTGTAGCGGTCGCGGGCGTCGATCACGGCGGTGACGTCGTTGCCCGCGAGCACCTCGAGCGCGGTGGTCCACGCGGGCTCGGACAGGGCATGGGTGTCGCGCGCGAGATAGACCGGACCGGTGATGCCTCGGGTGGCGCGGTATTCGACGATGGCCTGGGTGATCGCCATGATGTGCGCCTCGTTGAACGCGCAATCCTCGCTGGAGCCGCGGTGACCGGAGGTGCCGAACACGACCTGCTGACCCGGTTCGGCCGGATCGGGCACGCGGCTGTAGTACGCGGTGACCAGGTGGGCGATGTCCACCAGGTCGGTCGGGCGGGCTGGCCGTCCGGCGCGATCGTGGGCCATGGTGGGTGTTCCCTTCCGTGTCGGCTGCGCGCGGCTGGTCATGAGGATCATGCGCACAACCACTGGGTGAGGGACGCGGCGGCGTACACCGCGGCCAGGCTCGCCGCGACGCTGATCACGACATTGCCCACGGCGTACACGTAGGCGCCCTCGGTCACCAGACGGACCGTCTCGTAACCGAACGTGCTGAACGTGGTCAGCGCACCACAGAAGCCGGTTGCCGCGAACGCCAGCAGCGCACTGCCCACACTCGCGCCGATCAGACCACCGAGCAACGCCGAACCGACAATGTTAACGGTTAGCGTCCCCCATGGCAGCCCCGCCGGAAAGCGCGCGGACACCGCCCGATCGATCAGGTAACGAGCGGGGGCGCCGAGCATTCCGCCTGCCAGCACGAGCGCCGCCGTCATCGGCGGCCTCGCCGCGCGGTAGCCCACATCTCGACCATCGGATGGCACCCTTCCGTCCTCGGATTCACGTGGTCCGCCGTCCGGCGCCTGCCACCCACCGGGTCGCGATCACGGCCACGGCCACGGCACTCAGCCCGGCGAGCACCGACAGGCCGAGATAGGCCACCGCCGTGCCCACCGCACCGGTGTCGATCAGTGTACGAAGCTCGAGGGCGAAGGTGGAGAAAGTCGTGAACCCGCCCAGCACACCGACTCCCAGGAACGGGCGAACCAGTTTCGGCGCCGCCCACAGTTCGGTGACCGCCACCATCAGCACCCCGATCGCGAAGCAGCCGGACACATTGACCGCCAGCGTCGACCACGGGAACTCCCCCGGATGTACCGGCCACCAGTGCCCGGCGGCGAAACGGGCGCTCGCGCCGAGGCCGCCACCCACCGAGATCGCCGCGAGGACGGCGGGATCGAGCGCCGGGGGCCGCGATGTCATGGCGCTGCCCTCCCCTGCTGATCCGACGGTGGTCGTCGCTCATGGTATCGAGACGCCGAGGAACGCCGATGGCCCGGACCGATTGTCGGTCCGGGCCATCGTCGGGTGGGTCAGTGCGCCAGCACCGGCTCGCCTTCGGCCGGAGCGGGCACCGTGTTCGGCATGAGCACGCCGATCACGATCGCGCCGAGCACGAACGTCGCTGTCGCCCACCAGAAGCTGGTGGTGTAGCTCTCGATCGCGGCCTGCGCCATGGTCAGCGGGCCCGGCTGATGCGCGGCGACGTAGTCGGTCATCGCCGAGGCGGCGATCGTGCTCAGCAGCGCGGTGCCGATGGAACCGCCGACCTGCTGGCTGGTGTTGACCATCGCCGAGGCGACGCCGGCATCCTCGTGGTCCACACCGGCGGTCGAGCCCTGGAACGCGACCGACATCGCACCACCGAGGCCGAGGCCGAGCAGCACCAGCGCGGGCAGGATGTGGGTGGCGTAGCCGGTGTCGAGGCCGATCTGGGTCAGCCAGAGCATGCCCGCCGCGGCGACGAGGAAGCCGCCGCTGATGACGACCTTGGGCCCGACCTTGGGCAGCAGCAGCGAGGGCGCGGTGGTCGAGGAGGCCACCATGCCCGCGACCATCGGCAGGAACGCGACGCCGGTCATGATCGGCGAGTACTGCAGGGTCAGCTGCATGTAGTAGGTGAGGAACAGGAAGATCGCGAACATCCCGATGCCCATGATGAACACGGTCAGATAGGACGCGCCGCGGGTGCGGTCGGAGACGATGCGCAGCGGCAGCAGCGGGTGCGCGACCCGGGTCTCGAGCCACCCGAACACCGCGAGCAGCACCGTGCCGCCGATCAGGAAGGCCAGCGTGGAGGGCGCGGTCCAGCCTTCGGACTCGGCCTGCGAGAAGCCGTAGACGATGCCGAACAGGGCCGCGGTGACGGTGATCGTGCCCGGCCAGTCCAGCTTGGGCCGCGCGTTGGAGGTGTGCTTGGCCAGCAGCAGCACGGCACCGACCAGCGCGACGGCGGCGAAGATCAGGTTGACATACATCGCCCAGCGCCACGACGCCCATTCGGTGAGCGCGCCACCGAGCAGCAGGCCGATCGCGCCACCGGCACCGGCGACGGCGCCGAAGATGCCGAAGGCCTTGGCCCGTTCACCAGGTTCGGTGAAGGTGACCGTCAGCAGCGAGAGCGCGGCGGGCGCGAGCAGCGCGCCGAAGACGCCCTGGCCGACGCGGGCGGCGACGAGCATCTCGAAGGTGGTGGCCGCACCGCCGATGGCGGAGGCCACCGCGAAGCCGATCAGGCCGATGATGAAGGTGTTGCGGCGACCGAACAGGTCGCTGAGCCTGCCGCCGAGCAGCAGCAGGCTGCCGAAGGCGAGGGCATAGCCGGTGATGACCCACTGCCGGTCACCGTCGCCGAAGCCGAGGTCGGCCTGGGCCGCGGGCAGGGCGATGTTCACGATCGTCGCGTCCAGCACGACCATCAGCTGGGCGATGCCGAGCACGGCAAGCACCCACCAGCGCAGGGCGTGCGACCCGCGGCGGCCGGTATCCGCGGCCGCGGGACTCTTCGTCCCGGTCTCGAGTGTGGTGGTCATAACTCCCCTTGTAAGTCGGCTGGGTTCGATGTGAGTGGCATAATCGGAGATACCGCCTCCGCTTCATTCGAAGCTACCAGAGTAACGGAGAAACCACCTCCACTTAATCCAGCGATGGGTAGGATGTACCTGTGAATCACGCCACGACGACTGCCGCACCACCCCGCCGACTGCGCGCCGATGCCGCCCGCAACCAGGCACGTATCGTCGCGGCCGCTCGTGAACTGTTCGCCGATCACGGCCTGGAGATCACCCTCGACGACGTCGCCGAGCGCGCGGGCGTCGGCGTCGGCACCGTCTACCGCCGCTTCGCGAACAAGAAGGAACTCATCGCCGAGGTCTTCGACCAGCACATGGTCGACTTCGCCGACGCGGCCGACGAGGCGATGCGCAATCCCGACCCGTGGCTGGGCCTTGTCCAGTTCTTCGAAGACGCTTGCCAGCACCTGGCCACCAATCGGGGCTTCAGCGAAGTGATGCTCGAGCTCGAGGAGGATCCGGCCCGCTTCGCCGAGCTGCGCGATCGGATCCGCCCCTCGGTCGCGGCGATCGTCGACCGCGCACGCGACGCGGGCGCCGTGCACCCCGATGTCACCACCACCGATTTCTTCGCGCTGATCCACATGGTCAACGCGTTCGCCGAGTTCGCCGGGCCGGTGAATTCCGAAGTCTGGCAACGCTATATGGCCATCACGCTCAACGGCGTCCGCACCGACGCGGTACCGCGTCGCCCCCTGCTCGTCGACCCGTTGACCGACGAGGAAGTCGAGCAGGCCAAGGCCGCCGGCTGCCTCGGCCGACGCCGCTGAGCAGTACTTCCACCCCCGTGCAGTAGCGCGCGTCACAGTCGATCCTCTACTGTTGGACGCATGACCAAGAGCACCTGGGTGAACTGGGCGGGCGAGCAGCGCTGCACACCCGCCGTCGTCGCCGCACCGCGCGGCGTCGAAGAACTGGCCGAGATCGTCGCCGAGTCCGTCGCCGCGGGCCGGACCGTGCGCGTCGCGGGATCGGGCCATTCCTTCACCGACACCGTGCTCACCGACGGCACCCTGATCGACCTCGGCGGCCTGGACCGCGTGCTCGAGGTCGACACCGCGACCGGTCGCGTCCGGGTCGAAGCCGGGCTCACCCTGCACGCGGCGAGCCCGCTGCTGCACTCGCACGGCCTGGCCTTCCCCAACCTCGGCGATATCGACACCCAGACCATCGCGGGCGCGACCGCCACCGGCACCCACGGCACCGGTGCCAAGCTGCGCAACATCTCCGCGGCGCTGCATTCGGTGGAGGTGCTGCGCGCCGACGGCACGCGGGTCGAGCTCAACGAGGAGACCGACCCCGACGGCTGGCGGGCGGCGCGAGTGAGTATCGGCGCGCTCGGCATCGTCACCGCGGTGACCCTGCAGCTGGAGCCGTCGTTCGTGCTCGATCTCGTCGAGCGGCCGGTCCCGATCGCCGAGGTGCTCGACAACCTCGACGAACTCGCCGACGGCAGCGATCATTTCGAGTTCTTCGCCTTCGCGCGCGCCGAGGTGGCGATGACCAAGTCGAGCAACCGCTCCACCGAGCCCGAGCAGCCGCGCGGCCGGGCGAGCGCCTGGCTCAACGATGTCCTGCTCTCCAACCACCTCTACGACGGAATGTGCAAGGTGGGCAGGCGGATTCCCGCCGCCGTCCCCGCGATCCACCGGCTCGCGACCAAGGCAGGCAGCAACAACCGCAAGATCGACCGGTCCTACCGGGTCTTCGCCAGCCCGCGCCTGGTCAAGTTCACCGAGATGGAATACGCGATCCCGCGCGAGCACGCACGCGCCGCGATCACCGAGATCCTCGACGTGACAAAACGATTCGACACACCGATGCCGATCGAGGTGCGCTGGGTCGCCCCCGACGACGCGTTCCTGTCCCCCGCGGGCGGCCGCGACACCTGCTACATCGCGGTGCATCAGTACGAGGGCATGGTGTGGGAGCCGTACTTCCGTGCCTGCGAAGCGGTGTTCGACCGGTATCAGGGCAGGCCGCACTGGGGTAAGCGGCACTTCCAGACCGCCGAGACGTTGCGCACCCGCTACCCCGACTGGGACCGCTTCGACGCGGTGCGCCGCCGCTTCGACCCCACCGGTGTGTTCGCCAACGATTATGTGCACCGGGTGCTCGGGCCGTTGGACTGACGGCGGGCGGCGCGGACGTCCGCCGGACAACAGAGTGGCCGGTCGACCCCACACCCACCCGTCCGGATGGAATGATGGTCGGCGATACCCGAAGCGCCACAAGCACTTCGCCCCTGCGCCGAAAGGGCGACCATGGCCCACACTCCCAGCGTGCTGTTCGTCTGCGTCCACAATGCGGGCAGGTCACAGATGGCGGCGGGTTTCCTACGGGCGATGGCCGGTGACCGGATCGAGGTGCGGACGGCGGGCAGCGAGCCCGCCACCGAGCTGAATCCCACCGCCGTCGCGGTGATGGCCGAGATCGGCATCGACATCGCCGGTGAACGGCCCAAGCCGCTCACCGACGACGCCGTCGGTGTGTCCGACGTGGTGGTCACCATGGGCTGCGGCGAGGTGTGCCCGTATTTCCCCGGAATCAGTTACCGCGACTGGGTTCTCGCCGATCCCGCCGGGCAGCCGATGGAGGTGGTCCGCGGCATTCGCGATCACCTGCAGATCCTGATCGGCAACCTCATCGCCGAACTGGTGCCCGTTCCCGCGCGCTGAGATCGGGTCCGATTCGTTCAAGACGACAGCACACGCCCGTGTCTACGCTGCGGATATGACTCCTCAGCTCGATGTCTTCTCGATCGTCGTCTCCGATATGGCCGCCTCGGTGGCCTTCTACCGCAAGCTGGGACTGGTCTTCCCCGACGGTGCGGAAAACGAGGGCCACACCGAGGCGCCGCTCGGCGGTGGACTGCGGCTGGCACTGGACACCGAACAGGTGATCGCCTCGTTCGTCCCCGGCTGGCAGCCGCCGACCGGCCCCGGCCGCACCGGCATCGCGTTCCGCTGCGCCGATCCGGCCGAGGTCGACAAGCTCTGGGGCGAGCTCGTCGACGCCGGCTACCACGGTGAACTCGCGCCGTGGGACGCCGTCTGGGGCCAGCGCTATGCCACGCTCGCCGACCCCGACGGCCAGGGCATCGACCTCTACGCGCCGTTGCCCAGCGAATAGGCCGACCAGCCGCGCGGATCGCGCTGACGCTGCTGATAACGGCCCAGGATCTCGCGCACCTCGTCGCTGACCGGCGGTTCGTCGGTCAGCCTGGTCCACAGGTGCGTGTCGTGTTCGGTCAGCGTCACCGGTCCGTGCGCGGCGACCTCGGCGACGAAGGTGAACTGCCTGGTGCGGGCGCCGCCGCCGGACAGGTAGTCGAATTCGCCAAGGTAGTCACTGATTCCGGTGACCTGCAGGCCGGTTTCCTCCGCGACCTCGCGCGTCACCGCGCCGTCGAGCGCCTCGCCCGGCTCGACCACGCCACTCGGCAATTCCCAGCGACCGCTCAGAAAGTCCGATCGTCGGCGGCGCAGGATGAGAACCCGGTGGTGGCGTACGACGACGGCGCCGACGACCAGTCGACGGATCTCATCTCGCTCGGCCTCGATACGAAGCGTGGAGTACACGGTTTCGTCGATCATCAGGTCACATCCTCTCGTCGGTGGTTCGGACTTGCCTGGCACATACGACGGGGCGTGCCTTGTGAGCGTAACCCTCCGTCACGACGTTGCCGAATGAGACTTTCCGGGCATCGACGGGTCGATCAGCAGGCCTGCAGGGCACGGACCGAGCATCCGGCCAGGTCACGGAACTCTCTGGACAGGTGCGCCTGGTCGGCGAACCCGGTGACGGCGGCCGTTTCCGCCGCCGGGATACCCGCGCGCACCGCCGCCAACGCGCGCTGAAAACGCAGAATCCGGGCCAACATCTTGGGTCCGTAGCCGAAGGCGGACAGCGAGCGCCGGTGCAGCAGCCGGGTGGATATCCCGGCCAGCGCCGCCGTTTCCGAGACCGTCGCGCCCCCGGCGATGGTGTCGACGATCGCGGCGAGTGCCGGATCGGCCGGGCCGGATTCGGCCGCGAATCGCACCGCGATCGATTCCATCGCCGCCACGCGGTCGGGCGCGTTGTCCACGCGATCGACCAGTTTCCTGGCCCGGCGATCGGAGACGATCGCGGCCAGGCCGACGCGCTGATCCAGCAGGTCAACGGCCGGAATCCCCAGCAACGCCGGCGCGGTCCCCGGCGCGAACCGGATTCCGACGAATTCCGACGCCCGAGCCGGGGGCACGTGGAACGCGTGGCTGTCGGGACCGGCCACCATCAAGGTGCCCTCGGTCCAGATCAGATCCATGCAGCCGTCGGGGAACACCGTGACCGGCTCGGCGGGCGGGGGCCCGGTGCGCGCCCAGACGACGGCTCGATCGAGCCGCGCCGCGCGTTCCCGGTATTCCGCCACGCCCCGACGGTAGCCCCGGGCACCGACAGAATGCCGCGCCGAGGTGAGCTACCGCCGATACCCTGGGCTGAGCAGGGACAGCGGAGTCCCGTTCGGGAAAGGACGCGGCCCATGCCCGCAGACGACTTGGTCGACACCGTCAACAGCGCCATCGAACTCACCGTTCCGGCGGCGGCGAAGATGGGAGTGCGCGCGCTCGAGGTGCGCCGTGGATTCGCGGCCACCACCGTGCCGAGCGAGGGCAACGGCAATCATTTCGGCGCCATCTACGCGGGCGTGCAGTTCACCGTCGCCGAGGTGCTCGGCGGCGCGATCACCGCGGCCAGCTTCGATACCAGCGCGTTCTATCCGCTGGTGAAGTCGTTCGACATCTCCTTCCGGGCGATGGCCCGCAGCGACCTTCGCGCCCAGTCCTCGCTGAGCGAGGACGAGATCGAACGGATCAGCACCGAGGCCGCGGCCCGCGGGAAGGCAGATTTCGTGCTGGAAGCGGTGGTCACCGATACCGAGGGCACCACCGTCGCCACCTCGCGCGGGGTCTACCAGCTGCGGGCGTTCGGGCGCTGAATCGTTGTACGTGCCGCGCGCCGCGAGCTAGGAGCCCACACCCGGGGCGCCGCGCGACCGCCCACCGGCCGTAGGATCTGGCGGCACAACGTTTCGGCTCGGCGGAGGGGTGGCTCCATGCAACCGGCAGGATCAGTGCGGCGACCGCGTGTCGCGGGATTTCCGGGACCGGACATCGACGACGAACCTGATGTCTGGTCCGGTGCGGCCATCGACGACGACCGGGTCAGGGCACTCGCCGTCGGCGCCTATTACGGGCGCAGCTGGGGTGCGCACTGCGACGGGGTCGCCTTCCTGCCCGAAGAGGAGGACAGCACCTCGACCCGGCGCGAGACCGCGATCGAGGGACTGCACGAATCGTGGGGCGTCGACAATGCCGACGACGCGCGGGACACCATCCGCAGGCTGCTCGTCGGCATGCACGCACCGCTGTTCGAACTCGTCCACCCGCTCGCCGTCGCCGCGGCGACCGAGCAGGGCCGGGTCGACCGGTCCGGGCTGGCCGACGAACATCGCGAATTCCTGCACACGCTCTCGGGTTTCCGCGGCTATCGCGGGCCCGCGGGCATCGACCGCGACTACGACGCGTGGCTGCAGGCCATCAAACTCGGCATCACCGACAGCCTCCCGACACCGCTGCAGACCGACGCCACCGCATGGGATCTCGCGCGGCTGGTCTTCATCGCCCGCGCCGCCTGCACCGCCGGGTATCTCACCGAGGACGAGGCCTGGGACCACATGCTGACCGGCCTTGACCGGGCGCGTCAACACTACCGCAACTGGCGCCAGTTCGGCGACGGCTTCCTCACCGGCGCGATCTTCTGGGCGGCCGCGCAGGACCTGTCGGCCGCCAGGACGCAGATCGCCGAACGCAGGCGGATGATCGCCGGTCTGCACCTGCGCCCGTCGAGTCCGTGGCGGCGGGTGGCCCTTCATCAGGGTGCGCCGGTGTTCAGCCCGGCATCGCCAGCATGATGCCGACGGCCTGACGCCGGAACGGATCGTCGGCGACCATGCCCAGCTTGCGCCGCTCCACCAGCAGCTGCCATTCGCCGAACAGGTCCGCCGAGGACGGCAGCGACTGCGCGATCGAACCGTCGACGTGCTCGATCTCGCAGGCCAGCCGCAGCGCCTCGGCGACCCGGCCGAAATCGACCGGCTCCCAATCGAGAAAGTCCAGCTCGGTGCCTGCGCCGGACACGCGCAGTGTCACCACCTGGCCCGGCACGGTGCGCACTTCGGCGCCGGTCAGCACCGCGACCGGGAACTCGTAGACCGCCCACGCCGAGACGAACAGCAGCCGCAGCGTGGTGATCGCGACCAGTCCCGGTGCGCCCTCGTGCCCGGCCTGGGCCAGTTCGAGCACGTACTCGTCCGGTCGCGCACAGCCGTGCAGGATCTCGATCTCGCGCGCGGAGTTGCCCGCGTACCGCATCCGCGCCACCGCAGCCGTCACATCGGGTCGCCGCGGGCCGTTCGGGCCGGGGACCGGGGGCGGCGGAACAAGATTCGGGCGCGGCGGGAACACCCGACGCAAGCTGATCAGATCCCGCTCGACCGCCCTGACCAGGACCTGCGCCTGCTCGCGCACCCCGGTCTCCAGGAACACCGGCACCGGATGCCGATCGGTCGGCACCTCCTGCACGCTGACCTGCGCAGATCGGAAGAACAGCAGCATGGCCAGCTGATCGTCGTCGGTGGTCGCGAGCGCGATCCTGGCCAGCTCGGCCACGGCGATATCGAGCGCGGCCTCGTTGTCGGCCCGCAGCGGCGTCGTCACCAACCGCCCGTCCGCATAACGCACGGCGACGCGCGCACCCCATACCTCGATCACAGCCACATCCCTCCTGGCCCGCCCCGCCTGGCTGGATCCTACCGATGGGCTGTTCCGGCGAAACGGGGCGGCGTAGATTCGACTGCGCTGCTCGGGTGAGTTTTCTTCCACGAAGGGATCGCCGTCATGAGCGTGTCGGTTCGGAGAGCGTGTGCGGTACTCGCCGTTGCGTTCGTCTTCGCGACCGCGGCCTGCGGGTCCGACAGCGATACCGGGTCGTCCTCGCCGTCCGAGAGCCCCGAGGCAGCGCGGATCACCGATATCGTGCGCGGCCAGGTGACCGAACTCGGTGTCAGTTCCGCCGTGTACGGCGTCTGGCGGGGCGGGGAGGAGATCGCGCTCGGCGCGTTCGGCGGCTCACCGCTGGGCGTCGCCGCGACTCCCGAGATGAAAGTGCGCGTCGGCCAGCCGATGGAGCCCATGCTCTCCACCGTGCTGTGGCGGCTCGACGGCGACGGCGTGCTGAAGATGGACGAACCCATCGCCCGCTGGCTGCCCGGCTTCCCGCGCGCCGACAAGATCACCCCGCGCATGCTCGCCGACAGTACCTCCGGCATCGCCGACTACGTGACCGAGCCGGAGTTCCTGAAGATCTTCGGCGAGAACCCGATCCGCGAATGGACCGCCTCGCAACTGCTCGAGCGCGCCAACGCCCGCCCACCTCTGTTCGAGCCCGGCACCGACTTCGCCTACGCGCACAGCGATCTCGTCGTCCTCGGCGAGGTCCTGCAGAACGCGACCGGAAAGTCGTTGGGCGAGTTGATCGCCGACCACATCCTGATCCCGTTGGGCATGCACGACAGCAAGATCGTCCTGAACCCCGCGATCGACGAACCCTACCTGCACGGCTACACCAACGAACGCAACGTCTTCGAGGACTCCACCTTCTGGAACCCCACCGCCTTCCTGCACAGCGGCAACATGAACGCCCCCGTCACCGACATCGCCCGCTGGGTCCGCGCCCTCGCGACAGGCGAACGCCTCACCGCTGACCAGTTCCAGCAGATGATGGGCCCCTCCACCGCAGGTCTGGGCCCGTTCACCACCGAAAAATACTTCGCCTTCGGCGTAGTCCACCTCGCCGACTGGCTCTACATGAACCCTGCCTACGGCGGCTACAACGGCGTCGCCCTCCACGACACCAAAACCGCCACCACCATCATCGTCTACACCACCCACGGCCCCACCTCCCCCGCCACCAACAACGCCATCCCCATCGGCACCGCCCTCGCCACCCACCTCGTCCCCGACCGCCCACCCGCGGTTCCTTGAGTTTGCACTCGGAGCCCACAGGTATCCACAAAAGTATGGCACTCGTGTATCCTTGTCGGTATCCAGATGTGAAGGAAGTGCACACCATGAGTGCCCCGATGTCCTCGATGAAGGTCGCGCAGTCGGTGCGTGAGCGCGTCAGCTCTTTGGCACAGGCAGAAGGCCGCACCGTCTCCCAGACCCTCGAGCTCCTACTCGACGAGCACGAGCGCCGACAGCGGTTCGCCGCTGTTGCCGCCGCGTATGCCGAGGTAGACGCGGACTACGCGGCCGAGATCGACGCTTGGAACGAGACGCTTGAAGACGGCCTGGACGACGCGCGGTGAGCACAATTTCACCGAGCCGCCCCGGAGACGTTGTCTGGACCGAGCTTTCGCCGACCCAGGGGCGCGAGCAGAACGGCAGGCGGCCGGCGGTGGTCATCTCGACCGCCGACTACCTGCGAACCGTTCGCGGGCTCGTCATCGTCGTACCGGTCACCACCACCGACCGTGGCTGGCCGCACCATGTCCCGCTGCGCGGTGACGAGCTCGGCTTGAAGGAGACCTCCTTCGCGATGACCGAGCAACCACGCACGATCAGCACCAGCCGAATCAAAGGCACCGCCGGTTCGGTCAGCACGCAAACACTCGCCGTGATCCGTCGCTGGGTCAGCGACTTCACGGTCATGGAAGGTTGATAGCCACGGTCGCACTGCGGCGCCGTGGATTCGCAGGGCGTCCGGAGGTGGCAGGCTGGACCCATGTCCAATGACAAGCAAGTCCCCGCCGAATCCTCCGGAGACGAAGCAATCGAATCGCAGGCAGAAGCGACCAAGCGGAAGTTCCGCGAAGCGCTCGAGCGAAAGAATGGGAACGCCGCTGTGGGCGGAGCCGCACAGAACGCCGCCAAGGTGCGCGGCACGCAAGCCGCAGCGGGCGGCAAGCGCACCTTCCGCCGCCGGGCCGGCGGCTGACATACCCGCACGAGAAAGCCCCTCACCTGCGTTCCCGGTGAGGGGCCTCGAGTGGAGATCATGGACTCGGTTGCCGCTGGCTTCGCCCCGAGCCGCATATGATCACCAGTCTGCGCTGGCGGCCAAACAAGCCGAAAGCCACAAGGATTCGGAACGGTCCAGGATCACATCTCCAACCACGGGAACGTCCCCAAGGAAGTGCCTGGTTTCAGGTGGCACATCGAGGGCGCTACCACCAGAGGTCGGAGGTCTGGCCACAAGTTTGGGCTCCCAGTCAAGATCCGAGTGGAGGAAGAACCCATGTTCCGCCAGGGGCTCTCGAACAAAGACCATCTGCTCGCCATGCTCGTTGACGAAGAACGCGACGTAGTCGTGATCTCCAATTGGGTGGCCGCTAATCTCGGCTAGAACATGCCGAAGAGCCTTGCCACGCTCTACTTCCACAGCCGACACCCTAGCTCCCGTGCAAGACTTGGTCGATGGGCTTCCGGTCGAGCTTTACTCTTGTCGAGCTGCTCCGCGCGACGCGCACGATGATAGACGAGCCCGAGGTTCACCGCCTGATCGACGAAGCGATCGAGTTCACGACGAACGGACCAGATTCAGGCGGCCATCGTTACCTACGCGGGAAACCGCTAATCACCCATCTGATGAACGCTTCGAGCGCCGCTGCGCGCAGCGGTCGGCCGGACATCAGCAACCGGCTGTCCGACTTCGCCGACTACGCCTCCGGGAACATCCACCTGTCTCTCCTGGAAACCCGATACATGCCGGGTAGACGTGAATCCGAGGAGAAGTTCATGCGTGTCCTGTTGGAAGTCGGGCTACGCAGATGCGCAGAGCTGCTCAACGAGTACGTCAAGGACCGCCCCGAGGCCAGCGCTGCTGAAGCCGCCAAGTGGCTGGACCAGGTTTCCGACGCGATGGAGCGGTGGACGATCGGCGAGGACCGGCTCGGCGGTGTCCAGCTTCCGCGTAACGCGAGCGCTCATCTCGCGTGGCTCAGACACATTCAACTAGTCCTCAACGACCCGTGCGATAGATCATCTGTTGATGACACCACCCTTGCAGAAATCGCCGATATGCCGGGTTCAGATGTGATTGCCCAGGCTGTCCAGTGGAATAGGAGGCGAGCCGCGATCGCTACCCTCCGAGCGGTAGTCGAGGATCCAGTCAGCCTCGAACGGGACATCCACAGTCTGCTACGGCAACAGACATGGCTGTTCGGTGGCCGGTACGTGAAGGAGCTCGCGAGACGGCAACTCACAACGATGGACGAGTTCGACATCCCGCTACTTCGGGGTGACGGATCGCTGCACATAGTCGAGTTGAAGAAGGCCATGGTGCCGAACCTCGTTGAGCAGCCGCGGACCCACTGCTCCGCAGGACTCGACGTCCACCGTGCAGTTACCCAGGCTGCAAACTACCTACGATCACTGGATGAGAATCGCGCAGCCATACTTGCGGACTACGGGATCGAGTGCCGGAGGGCCTTCGCAACTGTTGTGATCGGCCATCCGAAGTTCGTCGACCGAAGGTACTCAGCTTCGGAGGTTGCCGGGGCGCTCCGAACATACAACGCGACGTTGAGTCGTATCGAGGTGATCACCTATCAAGAGCTGATCGACAGCGCCGAACGACTGCTGACGCTGGACGATCGAGCATCCGACTAATGACCCCTACACACTCTTCGACTCGGAAAGCAGAAGGCCCGGTCCTGGTGGGCCGGGCCTTCTCCGTGGAGCTGCCGGGAATCGAACCCGGGTCCTCCGCCGCGTCTTCAGGGCTTCTCCGTGTGCAGTTCGCTAGGCCTCTACTTGGACCTCCGGGTCTCGCGAACAAGCCCGGATGACGATCCCAGTCGCTGTTTGATGTCCCGTCCGACTCCGCGACCGAGCCGAACGGTAATTCCCTCTAGCTGATGCCAGTACCCGGGTCGAGGGACGAACCCGGACTGACAGAGACGACCTGCTACTTAGGCAGCGAGGGCGTACTCGCGCTGATTGGAATCGGCGCTTAATTGGTTGCAACGACGCTTACGGTGGTCTCTTGCCTGCACCGACACGCTTCCCCTGAATCAACGTACGCAGTCGAAACCGTTCAGCCCCGTACGTGCCCGCACCCTGCGGGCTAGTCATATTAACACTCCCGCCGGCGCGGATCTTCCCGTTATTTCTGCCAGTGGGCGATGTCGCCCCGGTGACCTGGTAGCGAACGTCACCGGCCCGGCTCGGTCAATCCGGTCAGCGGTGCCGGTCGGGGCGGGTACTGTTCTCGATCGGTCGCACCGGGACAGCGAAATCCTTTGGGCGGCTGGAGCAAGGAGTTACCTGATGGCATTCACCAAACCGCGGGCACTGCGCCGTGCCGCGGTGATCCCGTTCGTAGCCGGTCTCGTCCTGGCCGGGGCCTGCTCGTCGAGCGAGCAGGCCGAGGGCCCTGGCGTGACGAGTGCGCCCTGTCCCGGCTCGGCGCACAAGGACCGTGGCTGCATCTATCTCGGCGTGCTCTCCGACCTAGGGGGCGGGCCGTTCGCACCGCTGGGCATCTCGATGAACGAGGGACAGCTGGCGTTCTGGAACCAGGTGAACCAGTCGGGCGGCATCGGCGGCTACGACGTCGACATCACCACCTACAGCCGCAACACCTCCTTCGATCCGCGGGTCCACCGCACCGCCTACCACGAGATCGAACCGCACGTGCTCGCGCTGGCGCAGAGCCTCGGTACCGGGCAGTCGATCGCGCTGCTCAACCAGATGGACACCGACGACATGGTCAGTGTCGCGGCCACCCAGTGGTCGGGCTGGAACTATCGCAGCGCCGACCGCAATCTGGTGCTCAGCGCCGGCTACTCCTATTGCACCGAAGCCGTGATGGGGCTGGACTGGTTCGCCGAGAACCACTACGCGCCACGCAATATCGCCATCGTCGCCTATCGCGGCAACTGGGGCGGCGACTACGCCAGCGGCGCGCTCAAGTGGGCGCTGGCCAACGGATCCACCATCGCCGACCGCATCGACACCGGTCCCAACGGCGAGGTCGGCAACCAGGACAGCCCGGTCGAGGAGGTGCTGGCCGCGTCACCGGATCTGGTCATGCTGGCCACCGGGCCCGCCGAGACCGCGGAGATCGTCGGCAAGCTCGTGAAGGCGGGCTTCACCGGCCGGTTCCTCGGCTCCCTGCCCACCTGGAACGCGGCCCTGCTGCAGACGGCCGCCGCGCCCGCGCTCACCGCGCTGTACAACTACACGACCCCTGTCGACAGCTGGAGCGGTGACAGCGTCGGCGCCCAGCGCGCCCGCGCTGCCGTCGACCACGAACCGGCCAACTTCGGCTACTCGCTGGGCTGGGCGATCTCCTATCCGCTCAAATCCCTGCTCATCGCGGCCGCCGCCGACGGCGAGCTCACCCGCTCCGGCCTGCGCCGCACCATCACCGACCTGAAGACGGACGGGGAGGGCATGGTGGTGGTTCATCCGGCCGGTGCCACCGCACCCGATCTGTCCGCGGAGTGGTCGGTGGTGTTCAAGCCGGACGCGACCGCGCCGATGGGGGCAAGGGCTATCAGCACCGGCTACCAGGGGACCACGCTGGGACGGCTGGGCATCCAGGAACCCTGCACCCGGCTCTAGCCGCTCAGTTCGCGGCGATCATCCCGACCGCCGCGAGCGCGAGCACCATCCCGACCTTCTGCAGCCCGCCGATCCGCTCGCCGAGCAGCACCATCGCCAGCAGGACCGTCGCGGCCGGATACAGCGAGCCGATCACGCTGACCACCGACAGCATCGAGCCGTGGAAGGCGTAGAGCAGCGCCGCGTTGGCGATCACGTCGAGCACGCCGATCGCCAGCGCGAGCCGCAGCGGTTCACCGTGCAGTCCGCGGAATTGGCCCGCGGCCAGCGCCGAGGTCCACACCACCGCTGTCGCCGCGGCGCGCTGCCCGAGCAGCGGCCACAGGCCCGCGCTTGCGCTCGTCTCGTGCAGGAAGAAGAACGCGAAACCGAACGCGGCGCCCGACCCGACGGTGAGCAGCGCGACCCGCCTGCTGAACCGCAGTTCCCGGCCGCCGATGATCTCCTCGGTCGTCTCGTCGGGCGCCTCCCGGCTGACCAGCACCACCGCGACCAGCGCCAGCGCGATCCCCGCGATCGCCGGCGGACCCGGCCGCTCGCCGAGGAAGAACCCCGCGATCACCGGGATGCCCGCGACCAGCACCGCGGTCACCGGCGACACCACGGCCATCGGCCCGTCGGCCAGCGCGGCGTAGAACCACCACACCGCCAGCCCGCTGGCGACGCCCGCGGCCAGGCCCCACAGCATCGATGCGGCGTCCGCGTGCCCGCCGACCAGCGGCGCGATCAGCAGTACCAGCAGCACCGACCACGGGTACGACACGACGACCACCCGCAACGCGGTGACCCGCCGTGCCGCGATCCCGCCGAAGAAGTCACTGACTCCGTACCCCGCCGCCGCCACGAGGGCGAGCAGGACGGAGATCAACGCATGCCTTTGACCCGCCGACCGATCTCGCGCGTGACCTCACGCTCGGCCTGCCTGCGGGCCAGGTCCTGGCGCTTGTCGTAGTCCTGCTTGCCCTTGGCGAGGGCGAGCTCCACCTTCACCTTGCCGTCGGAGAAGTACATCGACAGCGGCACCAGCGTCTGGTTGCCCTCCCTGGACTTGCCGACCAGGTGCTCGATCTCGCGCTTGTGCAGCAGCAGCTTGCGGGTGCGCCGCGGTGAATGGTTGGTCCACGTGCCGTGGCTGAACTCCGGAATGTGCAGGCCGCGCAGCCACACCTCGCCGTTGTCGACGGTCGCGAAGGCGTCGACAAGGGAGGCCTTGCCTTCGCGCAGGCTCTTCACTTCGGTGCCGACCAGCGCGATCCCCGCCTCATAGATGTCGAGGATCGTGTAGTTGTGCCGCGCCCGGCGGTTGGTCGCGATGACCTTCCGGCCCTTTTCCTTCATGACAGTCAACTCTAAGTGACCGCGCCACCCGTTTATTCCGTGGTCCGTCCCGCCCTCAGCTCGCGACGCGTTCCGCGGCGCGGGCCAGCGCCCGGTCGCGTTGCTCCTCGAACCGGGCCGCCTTGACCTCCAGGTCGACCAGGTAGGCGTGCAGTTCGTCGCGGGCGCGCTCGCCCTCCGCGCCGAAATCGGTGCGGTCGAAGACCTTCCAGGTACGCAGCACGGGCTCGAGCACGACGTCGAGGTGCTGGCGCAGGTCGTAGACGCCGTGCTTGGCCAGCAGTACCGCGTTGCGCCGGAAGTTGGGCTGGTTGAGACCGGGCATCTGGAAACGCAGGACGACATCGGTGATGGCCCGCATGGCCGCGTCGGGCGTGAGGTCGAGGGCGGCCGCGCACAGCTTGCGGTAGAAGATCATGTGCAGGTTCTCGTCGGTCGCGATGCGCGCGAGCATCCGATCGGCGATCGGGTCGTCGCACAGCCTGCCGGTGTTGCGGTGACTGATCCTGGTCGCCAGTTCCTGGAAGGTGACGTAGGCGACGCCCTTGAGGAACTGTGAGCCCGGCTCCGGCTTGGCGATGCCCGCGGTCATGTGCGCCATCCTGGCCTCTTCCAGTGCGACCGGGTCGACCGCGCGGGTCACCACAAGGTAGTCGCGCATGACGATGCCGTGGCGGTTCTCCTCGGCGGTCCAGCGCCCGACCCAGGTGCCCCAGGCGTTGTCGAAGCCGAAGGTGTCGGCCAATTCGCGGTGGTAGGAGGGCAGGTTGTCCTCGGTGAGCAGGTTGGTGATCATCGCCGCCTTGGCCACCTCGCTCAGCCGCGACTGCTCCGGGTCCCAGTCGATCCCGCCCATCGCCGCGAAGTTGCGCCCGTCGTCCCACGGCACGTAGTCGTGCGGGTGCCAGTCCTTGGCCTTGGCCAGGTGGTCGTTCAGGTTGGCTTCGGCGGTCGGTTCGAGTTCGGCCAGGATGTCGCTGTCGGACAGGAGCTTCATAGATGTCACCTCGGAGAATGTGCGGGCGGGGACGGCGGCCCCCGCGCCCAACGATGGCGGGTGGGCGGCCCGGCGGCGGTCACATGACGAAAACACTGTGTCCGCTCACAGGAAGCGGCGGTGCGGCCTAGGCGCACCGCCGTCTGTGCCCGTCAGGCGGGCGGGAGAACGGGGCCGAACTGGTCGATCCGCAGCGGGAGCGCGGGCCACAGCGTGCGGTCGGGGGTGAGCTCGCCGACGACCAGGACGCCCGCGTCGTCGAACGCGGCCCTTGCCCGGTCTACGTGATCGCCGGAGGTGACCAGCACGGCGGCGCGCAGGTGGTGCTCGGCCATCAGCGCGGCGGTATTGCGGGCGTTGGCCACGGTCGAATCCGCGTGCGGCTCACGCAGAATCCGCGCCGGATCGATGCCGGCGGCCACCAGCCAGTCGGCCATCGCGTCCGCCTCGCTCAATCCGGCCTGCGGATTCCCGCCGGTGACGATGATCGGCGACCACGGCGCGAACACCGCTTGGACGAAGCCTGCCCGCAGCCGACGGACCAGTTCCGCGCGCAACGCGCCCTCCGGGGTCAGGCCGTAGCCGAGGATCACCACGGCGGTGTCGCCGCCGTAGCTGCCGGGCAGCTCCGGCGTCAGCACCCGGTGCAGGTCTTGCACCGGGGTCGGCGCCGACGGTTGCGCGGTAACCACTTGTGCTGCGGCACAAACGAATCCGGTCGTTGCCAGAGCCGCGCACACCCCTCGCGTCATCCCGGTGACCCACACCATTCCCGTCGCCTCCTCGAGCCGGGACCGATCAGCTCGATCGGTCGGAGGAGGCCAAGAGTGCGCCGGGAATCGGGCCGCCGGAAGCGCTATGACCTGGGGCTACTACAGGTCACAGCACTCGGCGTCATCCGCTGGTCCGCAGCATCGCAAACATTCCGGATCGGCGCCGGTGCCGGAATATCGTCGCCGCGTGCGGCGGGTCAGCCGCCGGGGCGCAGTGCCAGATAGAGCGCCAGGGCCGCGGCGAAGAGGAGGATCAGGGCGACCGTCGACCAGCGCGGCCTGCCCCGGTGGACTACGGGGTGGTGGCCGCCGAGCAGGCTGGGCGCGACGGTGGGGTCGATTCGCCGGTGCGGCATCGGCGGCAGCGGGCTGTCGGCTCCGCCCTGGCTCGCGCCGCCCGATGTCTCGCTCTCGGAGCCTTCACCGTTCGCCATGGCTCGACAGTATCGCGCGACGCCCGGGTTCGTCGCTCGTTCCTTTCGCGCCCGTACGGGCCGCGGGCGTGCCCCGCACCGGTGCTGTGCAGGGCCGCGGCGAAGGCGAGGCGTTCGTCATCGGCGCGTCCGACCGGTTCGCGCACGCCGCGGCGCGGACGCCTATTCCTCGTTCAGCGCCGTGAGCACTCCCTCGCCGTAGCGGGCCAGTTTGTTCTCGCCGACGCCGCCGACGGTGCCGAGCTCGGCGAGTGAACCCGGTTTGCGCGCAACGATTTCGCGCAGTGTCGCATCGTGGAACACCACGTAGGCGGGCACGCCCTGTTCCTTCGCGGTGGCCGCGCGCCAGGCCCGCAGACGCTCGAACAAGGGCAGATCGGTGGCGGGCAGGTCGACGGTCGCCTTGGCCGATCTGGCCGCGCGCGCCGGGCGAGCCGCGCGCTCGGGTTCGCGGCGCATCGGCACTTTCCTGCCCTCGAACAGCACCTCGTTGCTGGCGTCGGTGAGCGCGAGTACGCCGTACTCGCCGTGCACGGCGAGCAGTCCGCCCGCGAGCAGCTGACGCACCACGCCGCGCCATTCGGTGTCGCGCAGATCGGTGCCGATGCCGAAGACCGACAGTTCGTTGTGCCGGTGCTGGGTGATCTTCGGGTTGGTCTTGCCGAGCAGGATGTCGACGAGGTGGCCGGCGCCGAAGGCCTGTCCCCGTTCCCGTTTGAGCCGCAGCACGGTCGAGAGCAGCTTCTGCGCGGGCACCGTGCCGTCCCAGGTCTCCGGCGGGTTCAGGCACACATCGCAGTTGCCGCAGGCCTGGCCGGGCTGACCGAAGTAGTTCAGCAATTGGACGCGTCGGCAGCCCACTGTCTCGCACAGGGCGAGCATCGCGTCCAGGTGCAATTGCAGCTGCCGACGGTGTGCGGCGTCGCCTTCGCTGGAGTCGATCATCTTGCGCTGCTGGACGACATCGGCCAGGCCGTAGACCATCCAGGCCGTGGACGGTAGCCCGTCGCGGCCTGCGCGGCCGGTCTCCTGGTAGTAGCCCTCCACCGACTTGGGCAGGTCGAGGTGGGCGACGAAGCGCACGTCGGGCTTGTCGATGCCCATGCCGAAGGCGATGGTGGCCACCACGATCAGGCCGTCCTCGCGCAGGAACCTGGCCTGGTTCTCGGCGCGGGTCCGGTTGTCCAGGCCCGCGTGATAGGGCACCGCGCGCACCCCGTTCTCGTTGAGCAGGGCGGCGGTCTTCTCCACCGAATTGCGGGACAGGCAGTAGACGATGCCCGCGTCGCCGGGGTGCTCGGCACGGATGAAGTCGAGCAGCTGACGGTCGGCGCGATTCTTCGACTCGATCCGGTACTGGATATTGGGCCGGTCGAAACTGGAGACGAACTGCTTCGCCGCGCCGAGGTCGAGTCGTTCGACAATCTCGGCGCGGGTCTTCTCGGTGGCGGTCGCGGTGAGCGCGATGCGCGGGACATCGGGCCAGCGCTCGTGCAGCAGCGACAGCGCGAGATAGTCGGGCCGGAAGTCGTGGCCCCACTGGGACACACAGTGCGCCTCGTCGATCGCGAACAGCGCCACCGTGCCGCGCTCGAGCAGCCGCAGCGTCGATTCCAGGCGCAAGCGTTCCGGCGCGAGGTAGAGCAGGTCGAGTTCACCGGCGACGAACTGCGCCTCGACCGTGCGCCGCTGATCCGGCGACTGCGTGGAGTTGAGGAATCCGGCGCGCACACCGAGCGCGCTGAGCGCGTCGACCTGGTCCTGCATGAGCGCGATCAGCGGCGAGACGACGACACCGACACCGGATCGCACCAGCGACGGCACCTGGTAGCACAGCGATTTACCGCCGCCGGTCGGCATCAGGACCAGCGCGTCACCGCCGCCGACGACCTGCTCGACGATGGCCGCCTGGTCGCCGCGGAAGCTGTCGTAGCCGAAGACCCGGCGCAGCACCTCCTCGGCCGTCTCCCCGCGCGCCGGGGCAGCGGCCCGTCCCGGCCTGGCCGGGGCGAGGTCGTCGAAGTGGAAGCCGCCGGTGTCGTGGAAATCGTGCTCGGAGACATAGCCACCGTCGGACGGGTACGCGTCGTCGGGCGGGAAGTCGTCGACATCGGGGGCTGTGGCGCCGGAATTGCTCACCGGGCCATCCTACGAGCGCGCGCCGGGCCCGCAGCCCGTCCACCGGACCCGACGACGGCGTTCACCGGTAGTTGCTCACATGTGGATAACCCGGATTCAGCCGCGCAAACAGGCGAGGACCTCGTCCTGGAGCAGGCCGTTGCTCGCCACCGCGTCGCCACCGTGCGGGCCGGATCGCCCGTCCAGGGAGGTGAACGTGCCACCGGCCTCGCGGACCAGGATGTCGAGCGCGGCCAGGTCCCACAGCGACACCTCCGGCTCGGCGGCGATGTCGACCGCGCCCTCGGCGACCAGGCAGTAGTTGAAGAAATCGCCGTAGCCGCGGACCCGCCAGACCGCGTCGGTGAGGTCGACGAACTTCTCCCGCAGCCCCCGCTCGTGCCAGCCGGACAGGCTGGAGAAGGCCAGGCTCGCCGAGCCGAGATCAGGCACCGCCGACACCGAGATCGGCTTCGGCGCCCCGGGGTGCACCTGGACCCACGAGCCCGATCCCGCCGCCGCCCACCAGCGCCTGCCAAGGGCGGGCGCGCTCACCACGCCGACCACCGGAACACCGTCCTCGAGCAGGGAGATCAGGCTGGCCCAGACCGGCACACCGCGGACGAAGTTCTTGGTGCCGTCGATCGGGTCGACCACCCACTGCCTGCCGGTGAACTCGGCGTCGCCGCCGAATTCCTCGCCGAGCACGGCGTCACCGGGGCGTTCCTCGGCGAGCACGCGCCGGATCACCTGTTCGACCGCCAGGTCGGCATCCGAAACCGGGGTCAGGTCCGGCTTCGAGTCGACCTTCAGGTCGACGGCGCCGAAACGCACCCGCGAGATCGCGTCGGCCTCGTCGGCCAGTCGGAGGGCAAGGTCCAGGTCAGCGGAGTAGGCAGCCACTTGGAAAGTGTATTGGGAGCACCGGCGCGCTCGGGGTCGCGGCCCCTTGTGTCCCGCCGATCAGACACCCCTCGATGGCCGCCTACCCGACGGCACCTGATCGACGGGACGGCCACGTCGCCTCATAGCGGTCGGCGGGCGACACCGCGGACTCGGTCAGGCCGCGACCTGGGCGGCTCGTGCGGCCACCAGAGCGCTTGTCCACCAGTGCAACTGGTCGAGCAGCGCCCGTGCCTCCGCCTCGAACCCCGCGGGCTCACGCAGCTCGCCGTTCTCGTCGAAGAGCATGTAGTAGCGCGGGAACGAGACGTAGTTGCGCACGGTGTGGGCGTTGAGTTCGTTGAACACCTGGCGCAGGTGCTCGATCGCCAGCAACCCACCGGAGCCACCGCTGTAGCCGACGAAGCCGATGGACTTGGCGTCCCACTGGGTGTAGTGCCAGTCGATGGCCGACTTCAGGGCTGCCGGGTAGCTGCGGTTGTAGTCGGGCGTGACGACGACATAGGCGTCGGCGGCGGCCAACCGCTCGGTGAGATCGCTCATCCCGGCCGGACGCGGCATGTCGGGGTCAACCGCGGGCGGCACCGGCGGCAGCGCGGCGGGCAGCTCGGCCTCGGCCAGATCGATGACATCGACCTCGAAGCGATCGTCGACCTGCTGTGCGAACCAGCTCGCGACCACCGGGCCGAACCGCCCCTCGCGGACGCTGCCGATGATGATCGCGAGCTTCAGTCGCTGTGCGGACATGGTGTCCTCCTCTGTCGTGGCTCCGGCCCGTCCGGCCGATGCGTCAACATTCGCCCGCCACGAACCTGTCAGGGAGACCACGCTGAGAGTGGTAGTGGCACGGCCACTCTCGGCGCCGGACGGCTGGGTACGGTCGATCAGGTGAGCGACAACGAACTGGGGCTGTTCCTGCGGACGCGCCGCGAGGCGGTCTCCCCCGCCGAGGTCGGGCTGCCCGCGGGTCAGCGCAGGCGCACCCCGGGACTGCGCCGCGCCGAGGTGGCGATGCTGGCCGGGGTGAGCGTGGAGTACCTGATCCGGCTCGAACAGGGCCGCGACCGGCACCCCTCCCCGCCGGTGCTGTCCGCGCTGGCCGACACGCTGCGGCTGAGCCCCCGCGAACGCGTGCACCTGCACCAGCTCACCAAAGGCATGTCCGGTTTCAGCTGTGGTGCCGCCGAGAACGGCCCCAACCGCACCGTCCGGCCCACGATCCGCGCGATCCTCGACCAGCTCGAACCCGCGCCCGCCGCGATCACCAACCGCTTCACCGAGGTGCTGGCCTGCACCGAGGGCTACCGCACGCTGATGGCGCCCAGCGGCCTGTTCGAGCAGGGCGAGCCGGCCAATGTGGCCCGGTTCGTGTTCACCCATCCCGGTGCGCGCGAGCTGTACCCGGACTGGGATTCCGCGGCCGACAAGCTGGTCGCCTCGCTCAAGCAGGGCCCGTTCCGCGCCGACCCGATGGTCGCCGCGCTGGTCGACGAGCTCACCGTCACCGCGGGCAGCGCCTTCACCGATCGGCTGGCATCGCTGCCAGGGTTGCCGCCGTCGGGCGGGATCAACCGGATCAGCCATCCCGAGGCGGGCACCCTGCGCCTGGCCTACGAATCGCTGGATCTGTCCATCGACGACGACCAGTCGCTGTATGTCCTGCTGCCCGCCGACGAGGCGAGCGCGACCGCCCTCGACCGACTGGTCGGGCGGCGCCCCGGCGGCCTGCGCGCCATCGCGAGCTGACCCGCGCGTGCCCTGGCGGGTGCGTGTGTTTCACCGTGTCGGAGGCGACCGGTAACCTTGGGAATCGTGCATCCTGACGTTATCGCCGACCTCGCCGAACTCGACACCACGCTCAAGACGGTCGAGTCGGTCCTCGATGTCGAGGAGCTACGCCGTCGCATCGACGAGCTCGAGCACCAGGCGGCCGATCCCGAACTGTGGAACAACCAGGACCACGCCCAGCAGGTGACCAGCGAGCTGTCGCACGCCCAGAGCGAGCTGCGCCGCGTCGAGGAACTGCGCCAGCGCCTGGAAGACCTGCCGGTTCTCTACGAATTGGCCGAGTCCGAAGAGGGCAGCGCCGCCGAGGAAGCCACCGCCGACGCCGACACCGAGCGCGCCGCGCTGCGCGTCGACATCGAGGCGATGGAAGTGCGCACCCTGCTCTCCGGCGAGTACGACAAGCGTGACGCGCTGGTCAACATCCGTTCCGGCGCCGGTGGCGTCGACGCCGCGGACTGGGCCCAGATGCTGATGCGCATGTACATCCGCTGGGCGGAGCGGCACAAGTACGTCGTCGAGGTCTACGACACCTCCTACGCCGAAGAAGCCGGCATCAAGAGCGCCACCTTCGCGGTGAAGTCGCCGTATGCCTACGGCACGCTCTCGGTGGAGATGGGCACGCACCGGCTCGTCCGGATCAGCCCGTTCGACAACCAGGGCCGCCGCCAGACCTCCTTCGCCGAGGTCGAGGTGCTGCCGGTGGTCGAGACCACCGACCACATCGAGATCCCCGAGGGCGAGGTCCGCGTCGACGTGTACCGCTCCTCGGGTCCGGGTGGTCAGAGCGTCAACACCACCGACTCCGCGGTCCGGCTGACCCACATCCCCACCGGCATCGTGGTGACCTGTCAGAACGAGAAGTCGCAGCTGCAGAACAAGATCTCGGCCATGCGCGTGCTGCAGGCCAAGCTGCTCGAGCGCAAGCGCCAGGAAGAGCGCGCGCAGATGGACGCGCTCAAGACCAACGAGGGCGCGTCGTGGGGCAACCAGATGCGCTCCTACGTCCTGCACCCGTACCAGATGGTCAAGGATCTGCGCACCAACTATGAGGTGAACAACCCCTCGGCGGTGCTCGACGGCGACATCGACGGCTTCATCGAATCCGGAATCCGTTGGCGCATGCGGGAACAGGCCGACGCGTAGCCACCTGTTCGCTCGCCCGTCCCGGGCGTGTTCGCGTTTGACCGGGCACCGAGACCTCGCTGTAACCTTTCGGGTGTGTGTTCGAGCCAACCGGAACTGTGTCAGCGCGCGCCCCGTCGACTGTCGGCCGGGGCGATGCGATGAGCGGCGTCCTCGCGATCAACACGGCCCCGGAGATCACCGGATGGCTGCGGTCGAGCGGGCTCGAGATCGTGCTGCTGATCGTCGGCGCGATGCTGTTCGGCCGGTTCGCCGCGTTCGTGCGCGACCGGGTGACCACCAAGATCGACGCCGGTTTCCACTCGAGCGACGCGCTGGTCCGCACCGAAGCGGCCAAGCACCGGCACGCCTTGGCCCAGGTCATCACGTGGGTGGTGCTGACCATCGTCTACGTGCTGGTCGGCATGGAGGTGCTGCGCAGGCTCGGCTTCGCGGTGACGGGTCTGGTCGCCCCGGCGGCGGTGCTCGGCGCCGCGCTCGGTTTCGGCGCCCAGCGGATCGTGCAGGACATCCTGGCCGGGTTCTTCCTCATCACCGAACGCCAATACGGCTTCGGTGACGTGGTGCAGATCTCGGTCACCGGCTCCGCCGATGCGGCCGAAGGCACCGTCGAGGATGTGACGCTGCGCATCACCACCCTGCGCAATTCCGACGGCGAAGTGATCACCGTCCCCAACGGGCAGATCGTGAAGGTGACCAACCTGTCCAAGGACTGGGCGCGTGCCGCGATCGACGTGCCGGTGTCGGCGCAGGCCGACATCACCAAGATCAACGAGATCCTGCACGAGGTGTGCACCAAGGCCTACCAGGATCGCCGTCTCAAGCCACTGCTGCTCGACGAACCGTCCGTGATGGGTGTGGAAGATCTCTCGCTCGACGAGATGAACATCCGGATGGTTGCCCGCACATTGCCGGGCAAACAATTCGAAGTGGGGCGCGAACTGCGCGTGCGCGTCGCCGCGGCCCTGCGTAAGGAAGGTATCAGTGAAACCACGTAAGTCGACGGCGATCCTGATGGCCACCTGGGTGTCCACGTTCGTCGTCTACCTGTTCGTCAAGCCCGCCGAGACCGCGAACACCGGCCCGGTGTCGCTGCTCAACGCCGTCCCCACCTGGGTCGATCCGACGCCGTAGGATCGCTCACCGCCTCGCCGACGTCGTCCTGGGCCCGGTCGTCGCGGGGGTCGCTGGCTACACTGGCTCCCCGTGATCACCATGCGCAACGTCACCAAGTCGTACCAGACATCGACGCGGCCGGCGCTGGACAACGTCTCCGTCGAGGTGGACAAAGGCGAATTCGTCTTCATCATCGGCCCGTCCGGTTCGGGAAAGTCGACCTTCATGCGGCTGCTGCTCAAGGAGGAAGCGCCGACGTCGGGCGAGATCCGGGTGGCCGATTTCCGGGTCGACCGGTTGCCGGGGCGCAAGGTGCCGAAGTTGCGGCAGCGGATCGGGTGCGTCTTCCAGGACTTCCGGCTGCTCCAGCAGAAGACCGTGGAGCAGAATGTGGCCTTCGCGCTCGAGGTGATCGGCAAACGGCAGCAGTTCATCGAACGCACCGTGCCCGAGGTGCTCGACATGGTCGGGCTCGGCGGCAAGGGCAATCGCCTGCCCTCGGAGCTGTCCGGTGGTGAGCAGCAGCGTGTGGCGATCGCGCGCGCGTTCGTCAACCGGCCGCTGGTGCTGCTCGCCGACGAGCCGACCGGCAACCTCGACCCCGACACCAGCGCCGACATCATGTCGCTGCTGGAACGGATCAACCGCACCGGCACGACCGTGCTGATGGCCACCCACGACAACCACATCGTCGACGCGATGCGCAGGCGGGTGGTGGAGCTCGACCACGGCCGACTCGTGCGCGACGAGGCGACCGGTGTCTACGGGGTGGGGCGATAATGCGACTGAGTTTCCTGTTCACCGAGGTCGCCGACGGTCTGCGCCGCAACATGACGATGACCGTCGCGATGATCCTGACCACCGCGGTGTCGCTGATGATGCTCGGCGGCGGCATGCTGTCGGTGCGGATGGCCGACAAGACCGAGAACTTCTTCATCGGCAGGCTCGAGGTGCGGTTCTACCTCGACGACGCCGTCTCCGACACCGACCCCGACTGCGCCGCCGAGCCGTGCAAGACACTGCTCGCCGACCTGAAGAGCACCTCGGGTGTGGAGAGCGTGCAGTTCCTCAACCGCGCCGACGCGCTGGAGGAGGCCAAGAAGCTGTTCGCCGATCAGCCGGAGATGGTGCAGTACATCGCCGACTCACCGCTGCCCGCCTCGCTGCGGGTGAAGATGACCGACGCCGATCAGTACCAGCACATCTACGACAGCTTCGCCACCAGGCCGGGCGTGCGGATCGTCGCCAACGACAAGGAGTTCGTCGACCGGCTGGTCAGCCTGTTCGACGGCCTGCGCAATGCCGCGTTCGGGCTGGCGCTGGTGATGGCGCTGGCGGCGATGCTGCTGGTCTTGAACATGGTGCAGATCGCCGCGTACACGCGGCGCACGGAAGTCGGGATCATGCGTCTGGTGGGCGCGACGCGCTGGTATACCCAGCTGCCGTTCCTCCTGGAGGCGGTGGCGGCCGCGTTCGTCGGCTCGGTGCTGGCGATCCTCGGGCTGGTCATCGCCCGCCCGCTGGTGATCGACCGGGCGCTGGGGCCGCTGTTCGACAGCAATGTCTTCCCGCGGATCACCGGTGACGACATCGCCGTGGTCGCGCTGACGATCGCCCCGATCGGCATCGTCTTCGCGGCGGTGACCGCCTATCTCACCCTGCGCTTCTACGTCAGGGAGTAGTCCCGCCACCGCGCACCGCGATGGCGGGGACTCGTTGTCGGGTCCCCGCCATCGGCGTCCGCGCCGGCGAGCGAAGCGCCGAGCTGCGCGGTGAGTTCGGTGCGCTGGCGGTCCAGCTCGGCGATGCGCCGGTTCAGCTCGGCGCTTCGCTCGGACATGATCCGCACCGACATCTCACAGGCCTGCACCGGCCCGTCCGGATCGGCGCACGGCATCAGCCGGCCGATGTCCTCGGTGGTGAGGCCGGCCGCGAGCAGCTCACGGATCTTCGCCACGGCCGCCACCGCCGCCTCCGGATAACTGCGATACCCGTTCGAGTCGCGCTGCGGATGCAGCAGACCCTGTTCCTCGTAGTAGCGCAGCAGGCGCGTGCTGACACCGGTGCTCTGCGCGAGTTCGCCGATCAGCATGTGATCGCCCCCACGTTCGCCTTGACCTTCACATCCATGTGAATCCCTAACCTCCGTCGCATGACAACGATTCCCCTGCAGACGACCGTCCACGGATCAGGCCACGGCATCGTCCTCGCCCACGGCGGCGGCGGTTCGATCGAGAGCAACTACGGCGTCGTCCTGGCCGACCTCGCCGCCGAGCACACTGTGGTCGCCTCCGACTACCCCGCCGACGACACCCCGCTGACCCTCGACGACCTGGCCGACGCTCTGGTGGCGGCCGCGGTCGACGCCGGCGTGCCGACCTTCACGATCGTCGGTTTCTCGCTCGGCACCGCCGTCGCCGTGCGCGCCGCCGCCCGGCACCCGGACCGGGTCACCGGCCTGGTGCTCACCGCCGGGCTGGCTGTACCCGACAACCGGGCCAGGCTGATCGTGCGGGCCTGGCAGGATCTCCTCGACCGGGGCGCGCACGAGAGCTTCGCCCGGCTGGTGCTGCTCACCGGGTTTTCCGCCGAGTTCGTCAACGCGCTACCCGCCGCCGCGATCGAGGAGATGGTCGCGCAGACCGCCGCCGCGATCCCGGGCGGCACCCGGCAGCAGGCCGCGCTGATCGAGACGGTCGACACGACGGGCGATCTGCCGGGCATCACGGTGCCGACGTTGATCGTGAACACCACCGCCGATCTGCTCGTCGACCCGGCCAACTCCCGCGCGCTGGCCGCCGCGATTCCCGGCGCCGAGTACACCGAGATCGACGCGGGTCATGTGGTCATGGCCGAGCAGCCCGACGCGTGGCGCAAGGTCCTGCTCGAATTCCTGGAGCGACAGGGTCTTTAACCGAGGGTGCGCAGCTGGGGCCACACCTGCGACCACGGCCGGATCGGCTCGCGGCAGACGAACAGCGGTTCGCCCTGTTCGTCGTTGTCGATCCCGAGTCCGTTGTCGAGCACGCCCGCCGGTTCGACGATCGAGCACAAGCCGGTGAGCCGATCACGGTCGATACCGACGGTGAGCACCGTGGTCGCGGTGTCCGGCGGCGGACCCCACCACCAGTAGGCGTTGTGGCCCGAATACGGTGTGGGCAGACCGTATTCGGCGCCGTAGCGCTCGATGGCACCGGCTTCGCCGTAGTTCGCGGTGAGGACGGCGGCGCCCGGCGGGCGGGCTGCCGCCACCTGCGCGACGAACCGGGGCCAGCCGATCGTCTCCCCCGCGTCGTAGTTCACCGCGAGGACGGGAGAGCCGGGCAACTGCGCGACCGGCAGCACGGGCAGAAACAACACCGCCGACATCGCGGCATTCAATGCGATCACCGAACCCGCTGCCGCCCAGCGCTTTCCCTGATCACCGAGCGCCTCTGCGAGTCCGACCGACCCCGCCGCGAGCAGCACCGGATACATCCCGCCGAGGTAGTACGCCTTACCGCCCGCCGCCAGAAACAGCACGAACAGCACCCCGTAGGCGATCGGAAACGCCCGGTACCGCGAGTGCCACAACCGCCACAGCCCGTAGCCCCACAGCGGCACCAGCAGCGGGCCGAACAACCCGAACTGCAAGAGCACGAACATGATCGGCGAATCGGAGGTCCCCGACGAACCGTCCGCGATCGCCCTGCTCAAAGCCCACTGCGGCCAGCCGTTGGCCGCCTGCCACCACAGGTACGGCGCCGCGATCAACGCCGCGATCGCGACAGCCGCCGCGAAATACCTGGTGGCGAACACTTTTCGCTGCGGGGTCAGCAGCACCGCGACCGCGAGCGCACCGACGGGCACGACCACCAGCACCTTGTTCTGCACGCCGAGCCCGACCACCGTGCCGACCGCGAGCCACCACCGCGGATCGGCCCCGCGCAGCAACTTCAGCACCAGCAGACAGATCAGCGACCACGCCGCCAGATCGAACACCGTCGTCCCGAACAGGTGCCCCGCCGCCTGCGCCATGGCCGCGCTCGCCACGGCACCGGCGGCCAGCGCCCGCGCGCCACGTCCCCCACCCAGCTCTGTGGCCATCAGCCCAGCGCACACCACGACGAAGGTCGCGGCGGCGATCGCGGGCAGCCGCGATACCCACAGCGCATCGGGGTCGATCGCGGCCATCAGCCGGGCCAGCGCGGGCGTCAGCGGCGGCTGGTCGGGATATCCCCAGTCCAGCCGGCGGCCCGCGGCCAGGAAGTACAACTCGTCACGGTGGTAGCCGTAGCGCGTCGTGGTGATCAACAGAACCAGGGCGAAAACCGACGCGATCACGGTCACTCGTCCAGACTGACACGAAATCACCGATTGCCGGTCCGTCGACGAGCTTCTTACTCCAGAGTAAGATAGACTTACCGAGGAGTAAGATAGCTGGGGTCACAAGCGCCCCGACAGCCGAGGAAATCAGGTGATGATGAGCACTCGAGACAGCGCGACGAAGCGACGTCCGAACGACACGTCCGCGGTCGGTCTCAGCCAGCCCAAGCGGGACTGGATGGGCGCCGCGATGCGCGCTTTGACGACCATTACCGGGTCGGAGCTCGCCGAGAAGTACAACCTGCGCAAGCCCATCGAACGCGTCACCTACGAGGGCACCAAGACCGGTTTCCGCACCCTGGGCGCGGCTACTCGTACCTTCGCCAAGGTCACCGGCGGCGGCCAGCCCAAGCGACTGCCCGACAACGAGGCCAAGTCCAAGGACTACTTCGACCTCACCCCGTCCGACGAGCAGCAGATGATCGTCGAGACCGTGAAGGACTTCGCCGGCGAGATCCTGCGCCCGGCCGCCTACGAGGCCGACAACGCGGCCAAGGCGCCGCGTGACCTGCTCGAGCGCGCCGCCGAACTCGGCATCACCCTGATCAACGTGCCCGAGGAACTGGAAGGCGCGGCCAGCGAGCGCGGTGCCGTCACCAATTCCCTGGTGGCCGAGGCCCTCGCCCACGGCGACATGGGTCTGGCGCTGCCGATCCTGGCGCCCAGCGGCGTGGCCGTCGCCCTGTCGCAGTGGGGCACCGACGCGCAGCAGCAGACCTACCTGCCCGCCTTCACCGGCGAGAACGTGCCGCAGGCGTCCGTGGTGATCAACGAGCCGCGCGCGCTGTTCGATCCGTTCGCGCTGCAGACCAAGGCCACCCGCTCCCCCAGCGGCTTCCGCCTCAACGGCGTGAAGAGCCTGGTCCCGGCCGCCGCCGATGCCGAGCTGTTCATCGTGGCCGCCGAACTCGACGGGCGCCCCGCGCTGTTCATCGTCGAGTCCGACACCGCGGGCCTGTCGGTCGAGGCCGACCCGAGCATGGGTCTGCGCGCCGCGGGCCTGGGTCGCCTCATCCTGGACAACGTGGCCGTCGGCGCCGACGCCGTGCTCGGTGACGGTGACGCCAAGGCGCGCGCCGAGGAGTACACCGACGCCGTGCAGCTGGCCCGGCTCGGCTGGTCGTCGCTGGCGATCGGCACCGGCCAGGCCGTGCTCGACTACGTGATCCCCTATGTGAACGAGCGCGAAGCCTTCGGCGAGCCCATCTCGCATCGCCAGGCGGTCGCGTTCATGGTCGCCAACATGGCGATCGAGCTCGACGGTCTCCGGCTCGTGACCCTGCGGGGTGCGTCACGCGCGGAGCAGGGTCTGTCGTTCGCCCGCGAGGCGGCGCTGGCGCGCAAGCTCGCCACCGACAAGGGCATGCAGATCGGCCTGGACGGCGTGCAGCTGCTCGGCGGCCACGGCTTCACCAAGGAACACCCGGTCGAGCGGTGGTACCGCGACCTGCGAGCCGTCGGCGTTGCCGAGGGCGTGGTGCTGGTCTAGTCGGTCCGTCTTCGATACCCAGGAGAATTCCATGATCAACCTCGAACTCCCCAAGAAGCTGAAGGCGAGCGCCAACCAGGCCCACCAGGTCGCCTCACAGATCTTCCGTCCCATCTCCCGCAAGTACGACCTCGCCGAGCACGCGTACCCGGTCGAGCTCGACACCATGGCCGCCATGGTCGAGGGGCTCGCCGACTCCGGCACCCAGAAGATCGGCGGCGCCGCGGGCGGCCGCAACGACGAGGCAGCCGAGACCGACATCCTCGCCAATGCCAACGGCGGCAACATGTCCGCGCTGCTCAACGCGCTCGAGACCTCGTGGGGCGACGTCGGCCTGATGCTGACCATCCCCTACCAGGGTCTGGGCAACGCCGCGATCGCCGCGGTCGCCACCGACGAGCAGCTGGCCCGCTTCGGCAAGGTGTGGGCCTCGATGGCCATCACCGAGCCGTCCTTCGGTTCCGACTCCGCCGCGGTCACCACCACCGCCGTCCTCGACGGTGACGAGTGGGTCCTCAACGGCGAGAAGATCTTCGTCACCGCCGGTGAGCGTTCCACCCACATCGTGGTGTGGGCCTCGGTCGACAAGAGCCTCGGCCGTGCGGCGATCAAGTCGTTCGTCGTCCCGCGCGACGCTCCGGGCCTGTCGGTGGCGCGGCTCGAGCACAAGCTCGGCATCAAAGCCTCCGACACCGCCGTGCTGCTGCTGCAGGACTGCCGCATCCCGGCCGACAACATCCTCGGCTCGCCGGAAGTCAACGTGGAGAAGGGTTTTGCCGGGGTCATGCAGACCTTCGACAACACCCGCCCGCTGGTCGCCGCCATGGCCATCGGTGTCGCCCGCGCCGCGCTCGAGGAACTGCGCACGATCCTCACCGAGGCCGGTGTCGAGATCTCCTACGACACCCCCGCGATGAACCAGCACGCCGCCGCAGCCGAATTCCTGCGCATGGAAGCCGATTACGAGTCGGCCTACCTGCTGGCCCTGCGCGCCGCCTGGATGGCCGACAACAAGAAGCCCAACTCCCTCGAGGCTTCCATGTCCAAGGCCAAGGCAGGCCGCACCGGCACCGACGTCACCCTCAAGGCCGTCGAACTCGCGGGCACCCTTGGCTACTCCCAGCGCCTGCTCCTGGAGAAGTGGGGCCGCGACTCGAAGATCCTCGACATCTTCGAAGGCACCCAGCAGATCCAGCAGCTGATCGTGGCTCGCCGCGTCCTCGGAAAGACCAGCGCCGAGCTCAAGTGAGCTGGTAGACAACACGAAACCGGTGCGAGCCTCGACGGCTCGCACCGGTTTTCGCGTTTCCGGATCTGCGCGGCTCGACCGCTCAGAGTGCCGCTGTGTCGTCGGTGTGGAGGACGCGGTCGAGGCGGTGGGGGTTGACGTCGAGGAGTTTGCGGTCCCAGTGGGCCAGGTCGGCGGCGGCGGAGTACGTGGTGTCGAGGAAGTTCAGGAGGGTGGCGTCGGGGTCGGGGGATTGGCGGACTACGTCGTAGGGGAGGACGAATTCGCCGAGGGTGGCGTCCCATTCGGCGCCGTCGGGGCCCGCGGGACGGGCGGAGTAGCCGTGGGGGGCGGGGTAGGCGTAGGCGTAGAAGGTGCCCTCGGTACCGCCTGCCCAGAAGCCGGCGCTGGCGCATTCGCGGGAGTAGGCCTCTTCCATGACCCAGTCGGCGCAGTTGGGGGCGCCGCCGGGGTGCAAGGGGGCGGTGCGGCCGGAGAAGCGGGTGCAGGCGAGGTCGAGGGAACCCCAGAAGACCTGCACCGGACTGGATTTCCCGGCGAAACCGGCGCGCCAGAGCTGGAAGACCCGCTGGATCTGGACGAGTTGCTGCCAGAACAGGGTGACGGCATCGCCGTCGTAGGAGTGGTGGGTGGTGTCCTCGGCGAACGGGATCGCGGGGTCGACTTCGTTCGGCGAGGCCTCGATATCGACCACCGCGTCGAGACGACCGAGCACATGACCCAGCTCGGCGTAGAAATCGGCGACCGTGCGCGGACGCAAGGCGATGACGGCGTGGCGGCCGTCGCTGGTGCGCAAGACGAGTTCGTGGTCGAGGAAATCGAATTCGATGTCGAGCAGGCGGCCGTCGACGGGGATCGCGCCGGTCGAGAGCCCGCGCGCGCTGACCGCGAAGGTGACATTCCACCAGTGGTTGACCAGCGGTGTGCCCGCCATCTTGAGCTTGCCGATGATCTGGGTCCACATGTGCAGGGTGTCGCGGGTGTCGGTCCAGGAATCGACCCGCAGGGTCGGCCACACGGCCTTGGCGGGAGTCAGCTGTGCCATCGGAATCCTCGCTCTCTCGGTGGGGAGCGGCGCGAGTCCGCCCGTTTCACTCCACAGCCAGGAACCTGGCTGACTGGTCAACCGTCCGACACGTTCTGCGATTGCCTCATCGTACGTCGGCACAGGTGGGGCGCGCTGGACAAGCGAAACACCTGCCCTACAGTTGCCTGAGACTCCGAGTCCCATATAAAGTGAGGCCTGCGCCACCCCCGAAGGAGACATCGCCGATGCTGTCGCTCAAAAACACCGCAACCGATCCCGAGTACCACGAGATCCTGCGCAACCTGTCCGAAGGCTCGGTGAACCGGCACTTCGATCCGTATGTCGACATCGACTGGGATTCGCCGGAGTTCGCCGTGCATTCCGACGATCCGCGCTGGATCATGCCCGACGAGGACCCGCTGGGCCGCCACCCCTGGTACAAGGCGCAGCCGGTCGAGAAGCAGATCGCCATGGGCATGTGGCGCCAGGCCGGGATCGCCAAGGTCGGCCTGGATTTCGAGCAGCTGCTGATCCGTGGGCT
>NZ_JBHXAY010000068.1:0-39755 GCF_042728775.1 Nocardia sp. NPDC060259 | reverse complement strand
CCCGCTACGAGGAGCGGGCGCGCGCGAATCTGGCGGTGGAGCTGGCGCAGCTCACGGGATAGCGCTGCTCAGTGCAGACCCTGCGCGGCGGCCATCCTGGCCATCGCCTGCGGGCCGGGGTGGTACCGCACCCGGTAGCGGATCGGGAAGAGGCCGGGCACGGGCACCAGGTCGACTTCGGTGGCAAGCACGTGCCACGGCACGCCGAAGGTGGCGCCGGTGTCGACGTTGGTCAACGTGACATTGTGGGCGTGCGGTAGCAGGGTCGGGACGGTGTCGGTCCAGGGCGCGACGGTGGTTTCGATGCCGTCGGGGCCGCGGGTGTGTAGCAGTGTCGCGGCGTGGTCCTCGATGAGCTCCGCCTCGAGGTCGGCGCGGAGTCCGTCGTGCTGCATGGCGTACGCCTGGGCGGCCAGCGTCGATTCGGCGGACCGGATCGCGGGCCACGCCGGATGGTGCCTCGGCACCGTGAACGGGACGAGCCTGCCGTGCTCGTCGAGGGTGTAGGGCACCGGCGACACCGGGCGCACCGCGTCGTCGAACAACCCGCGCGCGACCTCGACCAGCTCACGCACCCGCTGCGGTGAGGTCGCGAAACCGACGAACACTCCGACATTGCCCGGCACGAAGACGATCGGCAGCGCACCGGCTTTCGCGCCGAGACCGGCGATCCAGCCCGCCGCGAGCGGCAGCGCGCCCGCGTACATCTCACCGTCCTCGTCGGCCAGGTACAGCACGCCCTCCGCCGGATCGAAGACATCGATGATCGCCGAGCCGAGTTCGGTCATGTTGGCGCGTGCGGTCTCGAACACGGTGTCCGCGTCGACGCCCCAGGTCGCCAGGTGTTGCGGCGTCACGGATTCCATCGACGCCGGATTGTCGATCACCACCCGTTCCATCAGGCAGGGGAGCAGCGGTCGCCAGAGGGTGTTCTCGGCGATCGACAGGCCCTGCACCCGCGCCGCCAGTTCGCCTGCCTGCCGGATCACCGGTCGCAGACGTGGCGCGACGGCCGCCCAGGCTAGACCGGACGAGTCGTCGCCGAGATTGTCGATCAGGCGGTTCAGCTGGAACATCAGGACATCACCCGCGAGTTCCCGCGGTGCCGCGCTGACGGAACGGTACGGGGTGGCCAGGCCTATCCGTGCCCAGCCGCCCGCCGGGGTGGCGTACGTGATCGCGAACTCCGCCGCATCGAACTCGGCGGAGACGATGTCGGGGCGCGCCCGCACGATCGCCAGCGCCCACTCGCCGAACGCCGCGTAGTCGTCGGAATCGCTCCTCTGCTTTCCGAAAACGCCACTGAGAAAACCCATTCGAGCCCTGCTCCACTCCACTGTTGGCCCCTGACCCGGACGGGGCAACGATGCGCCGTCGCGATGCCACGGGGCCGGATCGCTGTCACGTTCTCCCGGGCGAGCCTCAGCAGAACGGGCGAACATTACCCGCATCGGGTGCGAATTGCACTGTGGGACAAAGAATCACGGCTTCGTCGTGGTCAGGTGGGCTGTCGGAGGCGTAGGTCAGCGGTGGAGCGCGCCGCTGGATTCGACGGCGGCGGAGATGAGTTCGGCGACGCCGCGCTGGCCGGCCAGGGTCGGGTGGTAGGGGAGCAGGGTCTGGTCGGCGACGAGCGGGTCGAACCAGCGCACGGCCGGGTCGGCGCACATGCCGAGTGCGGGCGAGGCCGCGATCGTGTCGATGTACACGGCGCCGTGCGCGGCCGCCTCGCGGGCGACGACGGTGTTGAGGCGGGCGAACTTGGACTGGATGTAGGCGGCGTCGGCGGGGAGCAGACCGAGCATGGCCGGGCAGCTCGTCTCGCCGAGGTAGGTCGGCCAGCCGTCGACGAAGATTCGCGCGTCGGGGGCGCGGCGGGCGATGTCGGCGAGTGCGGTGGCGTAGGCGGGGGCGATCGCGTCGATCTTGCGGTCCCACTCCGGATCCGCCGCCGCCGCGCAGCCGCCGGATGTCGCGGCCGCGTGGCAGCTCAGGATGTACTCGGTCATGTCGGCGTCGTTGGCGCCGATGTGCACGGTGACGATCTCGGTCGCGGGCCCCAGCGCGTCGAATTGCGGTCCGATACCGGGTGTTTGGGAGGCGTAGAGATCGGAGATCTTCGCGGAGCTGCAGGTGCGGTCGTCCAGGGCGAGGCCGAGGCGCTCGGCGACCAGCCGGGGAGCATTGTGGGTGGAGCGCACGCACCGCAGGGGCGCCCCGAGGTCGAGATTCGCGGCACCGGTGGTCGCGGCGCCGGAATCACCGAGTGCGACATAGGCCGTCCCGTTCGCGACCGGGGGCTCGGCCTGCGCCGGGACGAGCGGCAACGCCGCGAGCGTCGATGCCGCGGCGAGCGCGCGCAGGCTGTTCTTCATCGAACGGCGGGGATCCACATCGCGAAGAGTAAGGCTATGTGTCCCGCGCCACAACCTTCGCCGCCGACAGGACAAGGAAGCACCCGCCGGCTGTGTCGACGCACCCGCCGGGGCCAGGCTGACCTGCACCGGGTCCCGGCGGCCGTCGACGTCCGGTCCATCCGTCAGAGCGCAGTGAGCATCTCCGCGGCCAGTTTCGCCGAGGACGCGGGGTTCTGGCCGGTGTAGAGGTTGCGGTCGACCTGGATGTGCGGCGCCCACGGCTCGCCCTCGCGGTAGTCGACGCCAAGGGCGAGCAGGCGATCCTGCAGCAGCCACTTCGCCTTGTCGGCGAAACCCGCCTGGGTCTCCTCGGCGTTGCTGAACGCGGCGACGCGGTACCCGGCGAAGGGGGAGTCGCCGGTGGCGTCGGCGGTGGCGAGCAGGGCTGCGGGGGCGTGGCAGACGACGCCGAGCGGTTTGCCGGAGGCGAGGGCGTCGGTGAGAAGTTTGCCGGAGACGGGGTCGACGGCGAGGTCTTCCATCGGGCCGTGGCCGCCGGGGTAGAAGACAGCGTCGTAGTCGGCGAGGTCGACGTCGGCCAGCGAGATCGGCTGCCGCAAGGCGGTGGCGCCGGACAGGACATCGGCGACGGCGGCCGCACCGTCGGCGCCGCCGTTCGCGTCGGCGGCCAGGCTCGCCTGGTCGACCGTCGGGACCACGCCGCCCGGGGTCGCCACCGTGACGAGGTGGCCCGCGCCGGTGAACGCCTCGTAGGGCGCGGCGAACTCCTCGGCCCAGTACCCGGTGGGGTGCTCGGTGCCGTCCGCGAGGGTCCAGTGGTCGGCGCCGGTGAGGACGAACAGGATGTGTGCCATCGGATTCCTTACTCCAGTTCAACGGGTTTCGTGACGACCGGTCGTAGTTCCCACGCTAGGGACAGTGGCATTTCCTGACCAATAGACTGGTCGATATGAGACATAGGCCAGCCGATGGCTCGATGGATCTGGTGCAGCTTCGGACGTTCCTCGCGGTGTATCGAACCGGATCGCTCACCGCGGGCGCCGCGCAGGTCGGCCTGTCCCAGCCGACCGTGACCACGCAGATCCAGGCGCTCGAACGGCACCTGGGCAGGCCGTTGTTCGAGCGCCTGCCCCGCGGGGTGACCCCGACGGCCGCGGGCCACGAGCTGGCGGCACGGGTGAGCGCCCCGCTCGACGCACTGGAGTCGGTCGTCGTCGGCGCGGGCACCGACCATCCGCCGCCGCCCGAACCGCCGGTGCTGCTCGGCGGTCCGGCCGAGATGCTGGCCGCGCAGGCGCTGCCCGCGCTCGCGCCGCTGATCGCCGACGGTGTGCGGCTCACCGTCACCAGCGGGCTCACCGACGACCTTCTGGCCGAATTGCGTTCGGGGGCACTGGATCTGGTCGTCGCGACCGCCCGTCCGCGCGGCCGGGCCGTCCTCGCCGAACCACTCTTCGACGAGGAATTCCTGCTCGTCGCCGCACCCTCGGTGGCGCACGGCATCGACACCGGCCGCCTGCGCGCCGACGGTCCCGCCGCGCTCGACGGGATCCCGATCGTCAGCTATGCCGCGGATCTGCCGATCCTGCGCCGGTATTGGCGGCACGTGTTCGGGACCCGCCTGGAGACCGAACCGGCGCTGATCGTCGCCGATCTGCGCGCGGTGCTGGCCGCGGTGCTCGCCGGCGCCGGGATCAGCGTGCTGCCCCGCTACCTGTGCGCCGGGGAACTCACCGCCGCCACCCTGGTGACGCTGCTCGACCCCGCCGACCCCCCGATCAACACCGGGTTCCTGGCCCGCCGGGTCGGCGCCCCACCCCGCCCGCACGTCGAACTGGTCCGCGCGCGGCTGACGGAAGCGGCCCGCGAGTGGTGACCCCGGTATTCCGGGAACACGCGCACCGGATCGGTGGTTGACCGAGCACATGACGACACTCGGATTGATCGGCAGCGGCAATATCGGATCGACTGTGGCGCGACTGGCGGTAGCCGCCGGAATCGACGTGGTACTCAGCAACTCTCGCGGACCGGAGACACTCGCCGACCTCGTCGCCGAGCTGGGCCCGCGGGCCAGGGCGGCGACACCGGCCGAGGCCGCGGCCGCCGGTGATCTCGTCGTGGTGACCGTGCCGTTGAAGGCGTATCAGCAGGTGCCGGTGGCACCGCTGGCGGGCAAGGTCGTCCTCGACACCAACAACTACTACCCCGAGCGCGACGGCGCCATCGCCGAACTCGACGCCGACACCGTCACCACCAGTGAACTGCTGCAGCGGCACCTGCCCGAGTCCCAGGTTGTCAAGGCGTTCAACAACATCTACTTCGAGCATCTGGCCGAACTGGCACGTCCCGCGGGCGCGGCCGACCGCTCGGCGCTGCCCGTCTTCGGTGACGACCCGGCCGCGAAGATCGCCGCCGCGCACCTGATCGATGCCCTCGGCTACGACGTCGTCGACGGTGGCACTCTCGCCGAGAGCCGTCGCTCCCAGCGCGACACCCCGGTCTATGTCCATCCGTACGCCGTCGCCTGGGATTCGTGGCCGCCGTCGGCCGCCACCACCGGAGACGCCGCGACGGTGCGGGCCGCGTTGGCCGCCGCCGAAGTCTGACCCCGGGGATCGTCTACCTGCGTAGATGCTTGACATGCAAGCTAGCGCTTGCCTATTGTTCGAGGGGAGACGACGGGAGGAGCGCGCGCCGTGACCGATATTTTCCTGGCACTCGCGGATTCGACGCGGCGCGCGCTCCTCGACGAACTGGCGGACCGGGACGGACAGACCCTGTTCGAACTGTGCGCCAAGCTCGCCACCAAACACGGGATCAGTTCCTCGCGGCAGGCGATCACCCAGCATCTGGGAATGCTCGAAGCCGCCGGACTCGTGACCACCCGTCGTGCAGGCCGCTACAAGTTCCATCACGCCGATTTCACGCCGTTGCGCGCGGTGTCGGAGCGATGGCCGATCCCCCAGGAGGACACATGATCCGCATCGGTGTGACCAGCATCTTCGTCGACGACCAGGACAAGGCCGAGAAGTTCTACACCGACATGCTCGGCTTCCAGGTCAAGGACCGGGTGCCGATCGGCGAGTACTACTGGCTGACGTTGGTCTCGCCCGCCGACATCGACGGCACGCAACTGCTGCTCGAACCCGATCAGAACCCGATCGCCCAGAACTACAAGACCGCCCTCACCGCCGACGGCATCCCGTGCATGATCTTCACCGTCGACGATCTCGACGCCGAATACCGCCGCCTGCTCGACCGCGGCGTCCTGTTCACCCAGCCGCCCCAGCCGATGGGCGAGGTCACCACCGCCGTCTTCGACGACACCTGCGGCAACCTCATCCAGCTGATGGGCGCACCCGCTACCGCGTGATGATGAGAAGTTCGGTGGGAGAGGCGATCTCGGTGCGCAGTCCGGCCTTGGTCGCCACCCGCGCCACCGCGCGGAGATCGGTCGGCTCGGCCCTGGTGAGGATAAGAGCGCGGGCCAGCAGGCCCTTGTGATGCTTGTTGAAGTGGCTGACCACCGTGCGTGACCCGTCGGGGTGCTCGGTGAGGACGTTGGCGGTGATCGCGTCGGGGACCCGGCCCAGCTGCTGGTAGGTGCCCGAGCGCAGGTCGATGACGAGCTCGCCGGCGGCCTCCGCGTAGAGGGCGTCGGGCAACACGTCGCGCCACAGCGCCGACAGTGTCGGCAGGCCGGGGAGTTTCGTGCCGCCGGAGAGGCGGTAGGCCGGGATCGGGTCGCTCGCGCGGACGGCGCCGAACAGGGCCGAGCCGATGCCGAGGCGCGCGTACGCCTTCGCCCGCTGCGCCTTGGTGAACGACTTCGCGTCCAGCGCGTCGTAGAGGACGCCGGTGTAGCGCTCCAGCGCGGGCCGGGTCGGCGAGGTGCGCAGGCTCGCGTTGCGGGCGATCTCGGCGTCGGCGCCCTTGCCGAGGCCGAGCGCGGCGGTCGCGGCGGCCGGGTCGGCGGCGAGCTGCACCACCTCGGTGACCAGCTTGTCGCGCACCGCGGTGAGCTGCGGCATCGCCAGATCGGCCAGGTCGAGGGGCGCGCCCGTTCCGCCGTCGGACTTGGTTTCGGAGGGAGGCAGCAGCACCAGCACGATCGCCTACGGTACCGGCGTCGTCGGCCGGCGCGGTCGCTGGTGGCCCCGCAACCGTTATCGGCTTGCGCGGCGCCCCGGACCAGGGACTACTCTGTGCATCCGTGATCACCCGCCTCTCCCGCCTGTTCCTGCGCACCCTGCGAGACGATCCCGCCGACGCCGAGGTGCCGAGCCACAAACTGCTGGTTCGCGCCGGCTACGTCCGCCGCGTCGCCCCCGGCGTGTACTCGTGGCTGCCGCTGGGTCTGCGCACGCTGCGCCGGATCGAGGACGTGGTGCGCCAGGAAATGGACGCCACCGGCGCCCAGGAGATCTCCCTGCCCGCGCTGCTGCCGCGCGAGCCCTACGAGACCACCAACCGGTGGACCGAATACGGCGATGCCCTGTTCCGCCTGCAGGACCGTAAGGGCGGCGACTACCTGCTCGGCCCCACCCACGAGGAACTGTTCGCGCTCACCGTGAAGGGCGAATACAACTCCTACAAGGATCTGCCGGTCACGCTGTACCAGATCCAGGCCAAGTACCGCGACGAGGAACGTCCCCGCGCGGGCATCCTGCGCGGCCGCGAGTTCACCATGAAGGACTCCTACTCCTTCGACCTCGACGACGACGGCCTCGCCACCAGCTACGCCACCCACCGCGCGGCCTACCAGCGCATCTTCGAACGCCTCGGCGTCAAGTACGTGATCGTGGCCGCCACCTCCGGCGCCATGGGCGGCAGCGCCTCCGAGGAATTCCTCGCCGAGAGCCCCATCGGTGAGGACACCTACGTGCGCTGCGTGGAGTCCGGGTACGCGGCCAATGTGGAAGCCGTGGTCACGCCTGCGCCCGCGCCGCTGCCCATCGAGGGTCAGCCCGCCGCGGTCGAGTACGACACCCCGAACACCCCCACCATCGCGACGCTGGTCGAGTGGGCCAACGAGGCGAAGGTGCTCGACCGCACCGTCACCGCGGCCGACACGCTGAAGAACGTGATGGTCAAGCTGCGCCATCCGGACGGCAAGACCGAGATCCTCGGCATCGGCCTCCCCGGCGACCGCGAGGTCGACGGCAAGCGCCTGGAAGCCTCCGTCGAGCCCGCCGAGGTGGAACTGCTCACCGAGGCCGATTTCGCCGCCAACCCCTTCCTGGTGAAGGGCTACATCGGCCCGAAGGCGCTGCAGGCCAACGGTGTTCGCTACCTCGTCGACCCCCGTGTCGTCGAGGGCACCGCCTGGATCACCGGCGCCGACGCGCAGGGCAAGCACGTCGTCGGCCTGGTCGCCGGTCGTGACTTCACCCCCGACGGCACCATCGAGGCCGCCGAGGTCCGCGACGGCGACCCCTCGCCCGACGGCGCGGGCCCGCTGGTGGCGGCCCGTGGCATCGAGATCGGCCACATCTTCCAGCTCGGCCGCAAGTACACCGACGCCTTCGATGTCGACGTGCTCGGCGAGAACGGCAAGCCGGTCCGCCTCACCATGGGCTCCTACGGCATCGGCGTCTCCCGCATGGTCGCGGTGATCGCCGAGCAGCAGCACGACGACAAGGGTCTGCGCTGGCCCGCCGAGATCGCCCCGTTCGACGTGCACGTGGTCATCGCCAACAAGGACGCCGCCGCCCGCGAGGGCGCCGAGCAGGTCGTGGCCGGTTTGAACGCCCAGGGCCTCGAGGTCCTCTTCGACGACCGCACCGCCTCGCCCGGCGTGAAGTTCAAGGACGCAGAGCTCCTCGGTATGCCGTGGATTCTCGTGATCGGCCGCGGCTGGGCCGACGGCAAGGTCGAACTGCGCAACCGCCTCACGGGTGAGGCCGAGGAGATCCCGGCCTCCGACGCCGTCACCGCGGTCACCGCGAAGATCCGCGGCTGAGTTCTGATCGGCGCATCGCGCCGTCCCGCACGCGATGCGGGGCGGCGCGATTGTCGTTTTCCGGGTTGCCGGGCGCCGCTGCTGCTTCCCTGGGAACTTACGCCTACGTAGGGGAAACCTGCAGGTCATAGCCTCGAGGCCCGGCGTGGCGGCTCAGCGGCGCTGCTAAGTTAGCTCCATGACGAGTTCGCCGAGCCTGCTGTTCAACCCCGCCACCTACGACCCGCAGCACTTCGATGCCGAGACGCGGCGGCTGCTGCGAGCCACCATCGAGTGGTTCGAGTCCAGGGGCAAGGCGCAGCTGCTGGCCGACGACCGCGACGCGGTGTGGACCAAGGAGTTCCTCGACTTCGTCGCGAAGGAGAAGCTGTTCGCGACCTTCCTGACCCCGGCCGCCTACGCCGACGGTGACCCGAACAAGCGCTGGGACGCCGCCCGCAACGCGGCGCTGGCCGAGATCTTCGGCTTCTACGGCCTGGCGTACTGGTACGCCGAGCAGGTCACCATCCTGGGTCTCGGCCCGATCTGGCAGAGCGACAACGAGATCGCCAAGCGCAAGGCCGCCGCCGACCTCGACGAGGGCCAGGTCATGGCGTTCGCGCTGTCCGAGCGCGACCACGGCGCCGACATCTACAACACCGACCTGATCCTCACCCCGAGCGAGCCGGGCAGCGCCGACGCCGAGGCGGGCATCCTGTTCCGCGCCAACGGCGAGAAGTACTACATCGGCAACGGCAACGTCGCCTCGATGGTGTCGGTGTTCTCCCGCCGCGCCGATGTCGAGGGCGCCGAGGGCTACATCTGGTTCGCCGCCGACAGCCGCCACGACAACTACCACCTGATCGAGAGCGTCATCCACGGTCAGATGTATGTCAGCCACTTCCGGCTGGAGAACTACCCGGTGACCGCCGCCGACGTGCTGCACGAAGGGCCCGAGGGCTTCTCGGCCGCGCTGAACACCGTCAACGTCGGCAAGTTCAACCTCTGCCACGGCAGCATCGGTATGGTCGAGCACTCGTTCTTCGAGGCCATCACCCACGCCAACAACCGCATCCTCTACGGCAACCCGGTCACCGACTTCCCGCACGTGCGCGGCAATTTCGTCGACGCCTACGCGCGCCTGATCGCGATGAAGCTGTTCAGCGACCGCGCGGTGGACTACTTCCGCAGTGCCTCGCTCGAGGACCGCCGCTACCTGCTGTTCAACCCGATGACCAAGTCCAAGGTGACCTCCGAGGGCGAGGTCGCGATGACTCTGCTGCTGGACGTGCTGGCCGCCAAGGGTTTCGAGAAGGCCACCTACTTCGCCGAGGCCTCGCGCTACATCAACCACCTGCCCCGGCTCGAGGGCACGGTGCACGTCAACGTGGGCCAGATCCTGAAGTTCATGCCGAACTACCTGCTCAACCCGAAGGAGTACCCGGCGATCGGCACCGACCTGGCGCCGGGCGATCAGGAGTTCTTCTGGAAGCAGGGCCCGGCGCGCGGTGCGGGCAAGGTGCAGTTCGCCGACTGGACCCCGCCCTACGCGCAGGCCGCCGACGTGCCCAACGTCGGCCGGTTCTACGAGCAGGCCACGGCGCTGCGCACCCTGCTGCTCACCGCGGCGCCCGACGCCGATCAGCAGAAGGACCTGGACTTCATGCTGACCATCGGCCACCTGTTCTCCACGGTGGTCTACGGACAACTGATCCTCGAGCAGGCCGAGCTCACCGGGCTCGATCGCGACGTGCTCGACCAGATCTTCGACTTCCAGATCCGCGACTTCAACACCCAGGCCACCGCCCTGCTCGGCAAGCCCTCGGTCACCGAGGCGCAGCGGGAGTGGGCCGTCGGCGCCCTGCGCAGCCCCGTCGCCGACGCCGAGCGCTTCGACCGGGTGTGGGAGCAGGTGGAATCCTACGACGGCGCCTACGCCATGCGCCCCTGACAGCGGCAGGTCCCGGGTGGTGTGTGCCGCCCGGGACTACACCGCGGCGCGGCCGGGGAAGGTGGTGGTCACCGGGTTCGCGCCCAGGATCGCCTGCCAGCGGGCCCGGCGCACCGCGGACTCGGTGAGCGCCTCGGTCGCGGTGGCCCGCACCGACTCGTCGGATGCCTGTTCCACTACGGCGTACCATGCTGCGGCGCAATCGGATTCGACCGCGACCGCCAGGTTGGCCGCGGGGATCGGATCGTCGACCGGGAACGGCGGGTTGTAGGCGGCGTCCGGCGCGTCAGGCGCGGTGCCACCGGCTTCCAGCAGTTCGATGGTGGCGTCGCGGCGGGCTCGGTGCGCGGCGCTGAACTCGGCGACCACCCGGCCCCGGTCGGCATTGGCGTAGGCCGCGATGACGCCGTAGGAGTACACGGCGGCGTGCTCGGCGTCGAGCGCGGCCTGCAGTGCCTGTCGTTGATCGGTCATGTCAGCAAGACTCCTGCCTCGGTGGCGCAGGCCGCGCTGATCGACGCCAGGAGCCCTGCGCGGTAACCGGATTCGGTGCGCGCGAGGGCGGCGGCGGATTGCTGGGAGCGGACCAGCTGATCGCGCAGCTGGGCGATCGTCAGCGGCTGGGTGGCGGTCTGGACGGCCGACGCGGGCACCGGTTGCCCGTCCGGGCCCGGCACGGTGATCTCGCCGGTGCGGTGCACCGGGGTGGTGCCGTCGCCGTAGACGCCGATCACCCGGTCGATTTCGGTGCGCAGGGCGTCGGCGTGGGCGCCGCGCTCGGTCGCGATGGTGGTCAGTGCCGCCTGGAACCGGGGCGCGAGCGCGATGGCAGCCTGGGCGGCGGCGGCGTCGGCGCGCGCCAGAATCTCTTGCGCGGCAAGCGGATCCGGGGCGTGCACGGTGTCGTCCTCGGCGCACGCGGTGAGCACGCTCAGTGCCGGAAGGCCGACCGCGCCGGCACCGGCCAGCCGCAGGATCGTGCGACGCCCCCATCCCCGCCGCGCCGCGATCGGGACGGCCGTGGGCAGAGCGGAGGGAAACGTCGATCCGGCTTGCGTGGCGACCAGGCGCGACGACTCGACGGCCATCGGGCGGGATTCGTGCCGGTCGGAGCGCATGCCGGAAGGTCGCCCGGCGCTCGGCGGGGCGGTATGGCGGAAGGGCACGAACACCATCGTGCCAGATCCGCCGACGGTGGCCCGACACGACGAGGCACGCCGGGGCGGACCGGTGCGCAACGCCCAGTGGCTGGTCCTTTACACTCTCGGGGCGCGTTACGCTAGACCTTCGGCGTAGAAATTTCCGATCGCGTCACAACTGAACCAGGAGCCGCCCATATGCCGATGCCCACCGAGGAAAGGGTGAGCCAGCTCGTCGCTGAGCTCGTCGCACGCCGGGGATTCGACCTCGAGGGCGTCGCGATCGCGTCTGCGGGCAAAGACGAATTGGCGCCGGTTCGGTTGAAGGTCACCGTCGACAGCGACGGCCCGGCCGATCTGGACGCCATCGCCGAGCTCAGCCGGGAGATGTCCGAGCTGCTCGACGACGCGGGCGACTTCGGCGAATCCGCCTACCTGCTCGAAGTGACCACCCCCGGCGTCGACCGGCCGCTGACCGCCGAGCGGCACTGGCGACGCGCCCAGGGCCGCAAGGTGAAGCTCGCGCTGCGCGAGGGCGCCGAACCGCTCGAGGGCAAGGCCCGCTTCGACGCGCGGGTCGGCGTGCTCGCCGACGACGGCACCATCGCGCTCGTCCTCGGCGGCAAGAACAAGCCGCACCGGGTGCACGTGCCACTCGCCGACATCGCCTCCGCGGTGGTCCAGGTCGAGTTCAACGCGCCGGGCGCCGCCGAACTCGAACTGGCCGGCGGCATCGCCGCTGGCCGTCCGGTACCGGGCGAAGAGCCCGCCGACCTCGCCGCCGCAGGCCAGCACAGTGACTCTCCCACCGAAGGGGTTGCAGAATGAACATCGAAATCGAAGCCTTGCGGGCGATCGTCGCCGACAAGGGCATCCCCATCGAGACCGTGATCTCGGCGATCGAGTCGGCGCTGCTCACCGCCTACCGGCACACCGAGGGGCACCAGCCCAACGCCTACATCGACATCAACCAGAAGACCGGTGTGGTCCGGGTGATGGCGCGCGAACTCGACGCCGACGGCAACCTCGTCTCCGAATGGGACGACACCCCGGAGGGTTTCGGCCGCATCGCGGCGACGACCGCCCGTCAGGTGGTGCTGCAGCGGCTGCGTGACGCCGAGAACGAGAAGTCCTTCGGCGAGTTCTCGACCCATGAGGGCGACATCGTCGGCGGCGTTGTCCAGCGCGACGCCAGGGCCAACGCCCGCGGCATCGTGGTCGTCCGCATCGGCAGCGAGGCCACCGGCGCCGAGGGTCTGATCCCGCCCGCCGAGCAGGTGCCGGGGGAGACCTACGAGCATGGCGACCGGATCAAGTGCTACGTCTACGGCGTCTCCCGTGGTCCGCGTGGCCCGCAGATCCAGCTCTCGCGCACGCACCCGAACCTGGTGCGCAGGCTGTTCTCGCTCGAGGTGCCCGAGATCGCCGACGGCTCGGTGGAGATCGTCGCGGTGGCCCGCGAGTCGGGTCATCGTTCCAAGATCGCCGTGCGGTCCACCGTGCCTGGCGTGAACGCCAAGGGTGCCTGCATCGGCCCGATGGGCCAGCGCGTGCGCAACGTGATGAGCGAGCTGGCAGGCGAGAAGATCGATATCATCGATTACGCCGAAGACCCGGCGACCTTCGTCGGCAACGCGCTCTCGCCGTCGAAGGTGGTTTCGGTCACCGTCGTCGATCCCGACGCCAGGGCGGCGCGGGTGATCGTGCCGGACTTCCAGCTGTCGCTGGCGATCGGCAAGGAGGGCCAGAATGCCCGCCTGGCCGCCCGTCTGACCGGCTGGCGCATCGATATCCGCAGCGACGCGGCTCCGGAGCCGGGCGACTCGGTCCGGCCGGAGGCGCACCGTAGTTGACGAAAATGCGGGAATCCCGGCCCCCGGATGACATGTTCGTAACTTCGGAAGGGGAGGGGTTCGTCGTTATGACCGGGTCACCGGTAGAGTGGGTAGAAGACCGGCCCGCGCAATCCGTTCGAACCTGTATCGGATGCCGTCAACGCGAGCCGTCTGCCGAACTGTTGCGGATCGTGGCGCAGCATCGGGACACCGGTTCCGCCGGGGCCTCGGCTGTTGCGATCCTTCCCGATCCGCGGCGCAGACTTCCCGGACGGGGTGCCTGGCTGCACCCCGTTTCAGCTTGTCTGCGATCCGCAGAGCGGCGCCGAGCATTCGGCAGAGCCCTACGAGTGTCCGGAAATCTGGATATCTCAGCCCTGGAGCAGTACCTCGAGAACAGGCACGAGCACTCATGAGCACACCGTGAAGCACCAACGATGAACGTCCATCGGAGATAACCCGAGGTCGTGCGGGCCCGCCTTCCCTAGGCGGCGTCACTGCTCGACCTCTCAGTGAGGAGAGCAGTGGCAGGCAAGGCCCGCGTGCACGAGTTGGCCAAAGAACTCGGTGTCACGAGCAAGGAACTACTCGCGAAGCTCAAGGAGCAAGGCGAGTTCGTGAAGTCGGCGTCCTCGACGGTGGAAGCACCCGTCGCACGTCGCCTCCGCGAATCGCTCGCGTCGAAGTCCGCCCCGGCGGCCGACGCGAAGCCGGCGGCCCGTCCCGGTCCGTCCCAGGCAGCCCGTCCGGCTGCCAAGCCAACCCCGGGCGGTCCGCGTCCCGGTCCGCGTCCGGCTCCGGCGGCCCCCGCCGCTGCCGCCCCCGCGGCCCCGGCCCCGGCGCCCGCCGAACCGGCCGCTCCGGCTGAGGTGAAGCCGGCTCCGGCCGCTCGCCCCACCCCCGCGGCCGCGCAGTCCGCGCCTGCCGCCAAGCCGGCCGGTGCCGCGCCGGCGCCCGGTCCGCGTCCGGCCCCCGGCGCGCCGCGTCCGGGTCAGCCCGCCGCGGGTCAGGCCCGTCCGGGCCAGCCGACGCCGGGTGCCCAGGCCCCGCGTCCGGCCGGTCCCGGCCCGAAGCCGGGCCCGAAGACCCCGCGCGTCGGCAACAACCCGTTCAGCTCCGCCCCGGACCGTGAGCGTCCGGCGCCGCGTCCCGCCCCGCAGGGTGGCCCGCGTCCGACTCCGGGTCAGGGCGGTCCCCGTCCGGCTCCCGGCCAGGGTGGTCCGCGTCCTGCTCCGGGTCAGGGCGGTCCCCGCCCCGGTCAGGGTCAGGGTGGCCCGCGTCCGGCCGCCGCGCAGGGCGGTGCCCCGCGTCCCGGTGGTCCGCGCCCCAACCCGGGTTCGATGCCTCCGCGTCCGAACCCCGGTGCCATGCCCCAGCGTTCCGCGCGTCCGGGTCCGGCGGCCGGTGGCCGTCCGGGTCGTCCGGGCGGCGCTCCCGGTGGCGGCGCGGGTCGTCCCGGTGGCGGCGGTGGCGGCTACCGCGGTGGCGGTGGCGGTGCCCCCGGTGCAGGTCAGGGTGCCGGTGCACCCGCGGCCGGTGGTTTCCGTGGTCGTCCCGGTGGCGGCGGTGGTCGTCCGGGTGGTCCCGGTGGCCGTGGTGGCGCAGCGGGCGCGTTCGGTCGTCCCGGTGGCGCTCCGCGTCGTGGCCGTAAGTCGAAGCGGGCGAAGCGCGCCGAATACGAGAACATGCAGGCGCCCGCCGTCGGTGGCGTGCGGCTGCCCCGCGGCAACGGCGAGATCATCCGTCTCGCCCGTGGCGCGTCGCTGTCGGACTTCGCCGAGAAGATCGACGCGAACCCGGCTGCTCTCGTGCAGGCGCTGTTCAACCTCGGCGAGATGGTCACCGCGACCCAGTCGGTGAACGACGAGACCCTCGAGCTGCTCGGCAGCGAGATGAACTACGTCGTCCACGTCGTCAGCCCCGAGGACGAAGACCGCGAGCTGCTGGAGTCGTTCGACCTCACCTACGGCGAGGACGCAGGCGGCGAGGAAGACCTCGAGCAGCGTCCGCCGGTCGTGACCGTCATGGGTCACGTCGACCACGGTAAGACCCGACTGCTGGACACGATCCGCAAGGCCAACGTCCGTGAGGGCGAGGCCGGTGGCATCACCCAGCACATCGGCGCCTACCAGGTGCTGACCGATCTCAACGGCGACGAGCGCCTGATCACCTTCATCGACACCCCGGGTCACGAGGCGTTCACCGCCATGCGTGCCCGTGGTGCGAAGGCCACCGACATCGCGATCCTCGTTGTCGCGGCCGACGACGGCGTCATGCCGCAGACGGTGGAGGCGATCAACCACGCCCAGGCGGCCGACGTGCCGATCGTGGTGGCGGTCAACAAGATCGACAAGGAAGGCGCGAACCCGGACAAGATCCGGCAGCAGCTGACCGAATACGGCCTGGTGACCGAGGAATACGGTGGCGACACCATGTTCGTCGACATCTCCGCCAAGCAGGGCACCAACATCGACGCGCTGCTGGAAGCGGTCCTGCTGACCGCCGACGCCTCGCTCGACCTGCGGGCCAACCCGGACATGGACGCCCAGGGTGTCGCCATCGAGGCGCACCTCGACCGCGGCCGTGGCCCGGTGGCCACCGTGCTCATCCAGCGCGGCACGCTGCGCGTCGGCGACTCGATCGTGGCGGGCGACGCCTACGGTCGCGTGCGCCGCATGGTCGACGAGCACGGCGACGACGTCGAGGCGGCCCTGCCGTCGCGGCCCGTCCAGGTCGTCGGTTTCACCTCGGTGCCCGGCGCAGGCGACAACCTGCTCGTGGTCGACGAGGACCGGATCGCTCGCCAGATCGCCGACCGCCGCAATGCGCGCAAGCGCAACGCACTGGCCGCGCGCAGCCGCAAGCGGATCAGCCTGGAAGATCTGGATGCCGCCCTGAAGGAGACTTCGGAGCTCAACCTGATCCTCAAGGGCGACAACTCCGGTACCGTCGAGGCCCTCGAAGAGGCCCTGCTCGGCATCGAGATCGACGACGAGGTGCGTCTGCGCGTCATCGACCGCGGTGTCGGTGGCGTCACCGAGACCAACGTCAACCTGGCGTCGGCCTCGAACGCGATCATCATCGGCTTCAACGTCCGTGCGGAGGGCAAGGCCACCGAGCTGGCCAACCGCGAGGGCGTCGACATCCGGTACTACTCGGTGATCTACCAGGCCATCGACGAGATCGAGAAGGCCCTCAAGGGCATGCTCAAGCCGATCTACGAAGAGGTCGAGCTGGGCCGGGCGGAGATCCGCGCGATCTTCCGTTCGTCGAAGGTCGGCAACATCGCCGGCTGCATGGTTCTGTCGGGTTCGGTCAAGCGCAACGCCAAGGCGCGCCTGATCCGCGACGGCAGGGTGATCGCGGAGACGATGACCATCTCCTCGCTCAAGCGGGAGAAGGACGACGCCACCGAGGTGCGCGAAGGTTACGAGTGCGGTATGACCGTGACCTACAACGACATCAAGGACGGCGACATCATCGAGGCGTACGAGCTGCGCGAAAAGCCGCGCGACTGATAACGCACACCGTTCCGCACGCCGCATCCGAGTCTTCGGGTGCGGCGTGCGGTCATGCGGGCAATCCATCTACCAGGAGGTGAGCACCGCTGTACATCGGTGCGCTCGAATTCGATCTACTGCTCGGTGACGTGCATTCGCTCAAGGAGAAGCGGTCGGTGATCCGCCCGATTCTCGCCGAGCTGCAGAAGCGCTTCGCCGTACACGCCGCCGAGGCGGGAGATCAGGACCTGCACCGCCGGGCATTGCTCGGGGTGGCCATGGTCAGTGCGGATACCGGGCACCTGAGCGAGGTGCTCGACAAGTGTGAGCGGCACGTTGCCGCGCGTCCGGAGATAGAGTTGCTGGCAGTACGCCGCCGGATCTTCGGACCCGAAGACTGAAGTAGAGATGCGGCATGGGTGTCAAGGCCCGGAGGCGGTAGCCTGCGTGACCACGCAGGGCCGCACCCGTGCCGCCCAGGAGAGGAGTCAGACCCATGGTGGATCAAGCCAGGGCACGCCGACTCGCCAAGCGGATTTCCGCGATCGTGGCCACCGCGATCGAGTACGAGATCAAGGATCCGCGGCTGCGGTTCGTCACCGTCACCGATGCCAAGGTGACCGGCGATCTGCGCGAGGCAACGGTGTTCTACACGGTGATGGGCGAGACGCTCGACACCGAACCCGACTACGCGGCCGCGGCCGCCGGTCTGGACGCGGCCAAGGGCGTCCTGCGGTCCAAGGTAGGTGCGGGTACGGGGGTGAAGTTCACCCCGATCCTGTCGTTCACGCTGGACAAGGTGCCCGACGCCGCCCGCGAGATGGAGGAGCTGCTTGCCCGGGCTCGCGCCATCGACGACGAGGTCGCCAAGGTCGCGGCCAACGCCACCCACGCCGGTGAGGCCGACCCGTACAAGGCCGATCGCGACGACGACGGCGACGAGTAACCCGGTATGAACGGTCAGCGCCCGGCGACGGAAGCCTGCGTGAGCACGCAGGGCGCCCGGGCATGCCGATCGGACGCAGCATGACCGGCGCCAGGGACGCGATGGTGCTGGACGCCGCCGTCGCCGCAGTGGCGGCGGCGCGTTCGGTGACCGTGTTGTGTCACGTGCAGCCCGACGCCGACACCATCGGCAGCGGGCTCGCGCTGGCACTGGCGCTGGAGCGCAAGGGCGTGCCGGTGGCGGTGTCGTTCGCCGAGCCCGCCGAACTGCCCGCCTCGCTGCGGACGCTGCCCGGCGGTCATCTGCTGGTGGCGCCCGCGGAGGTGCCGCTCGAGGTCGACCTGCTGGTCGTCGTCGACTGTGGCGCGCGCAGCAGGCTCGGCGCGCTCGCCGACCGGTTGCCCGGTGCGGCGACGACGCTGGTCATCGATCATCACCGCGCCAACGACGGTTTCGGCACCGTCGACCTGATCGACGAGTCGGCGGCGTCGACCACCGAACTGGTGACCCGCCTGCTCGACGCGTGGGGCATCCCGATCGACGCCGACATCGCGCACTGCCTGTTCGCGGGCTTGGTGACCGACACCGGATCGTTCCGCTGGGCGCGCACCGGCAGTCACACCATGGCCGAGCGGCTGCTCGCCACCGGAATCGATGGCGCCGAGATCACCCGCGTGCTGCTCGACACCCACCCGTTCTCGTGGCTGCCGATGCTGTCGAAGGTGCTGTCGACGGCCGTCGTCGTCCCGTCGGCCGCGGGCGTCGGGCTGGTCTATGCGCTGGTGCGCGCCGCCGACACCCATGATGTCGGGCCCGAAGAGGTGGAGAGCGTCATCGACGTCGTCCGGACCACCGCCGAAGCGGGGATCGCGGCCGTCTTCAAGGAAGCCCGCGGTCAGAACGACCGGTGGACGGTCTCGCTGCGCTCCCGTGACTCCGCGCCCGGTGCTGCCGATGGTGTGGATGTGGCGGCGATCGCCGCATCGTTCGGCGGTGGCGGGCACCGGTTCGCGGCGGGGTATACGACCTACGGCAACGCGGTCGACGTGGTGCAGGCTCTGGTCACCGCGCTCGGTTGATCGCCGAGTTGGTGACCGGACGCCCAGTCCGGCCAAGGCGGGACGGTCCAGCTGACCGGTCCGGCGCAGGCTGGTGACGGTCCAGCCGATTGGCCCGGCGCAGGCTGGTGACGGTCCAGCCGATCGGCTCGGTCCATGCCGGCGAGCGACCAGGCTGAGGATGGCCTAGCTGATCGTCTGGCGCAGGTGGTGATGGCCCTGCTGAGCGGCCCGGCTCGGGCTGGCGGCGGCGGTCCAGCCGACCGGCTCGGCTCAGGTGAGTGACGGCGCTGCCGATCTGTCCGGGCGCGATCAGCCGACCTGAACAGGAGTGCGGCGCAAGCGCATCGTGAGCGGGACGCCCAGAATCGTTGTGGCAGCACACAATCCGAAGGCGAGTGCCGGTCGGTCGACGAGTAGCCCGGTGGCGCCGGCGACGACCAGGCCGCCGAGATTGCCGGTCATCCAGATCAGTCCGGCCGCCGTGCCTTCGGCCGCCCCGGTGTGGCGTTCGGCCATGGTGAGGACGATCGGCAGCGCGGGCAACAGGGTGAGGCCGATGAGGACAAACGCCAGGAATCCGGTGGCAAGGCCCGGTGCCACGGCCACGAGCAGGCAGGCGAGCGCGCTGGCCGTGAGGCCGACCATGACCGCGGGCAGCTCGACGCCGCGACGCAGCACCGCCACCGGGACGACCGCGCATCCGACGACGCCGGCGAGGACGTTGATCAGCAGCACGATGCTGGCGGCATCGGCGCTGACGCCCGCGGGTTCCAGCAGCGCCTGACCGTAGGTGGCCAGGGCGACGAAGGTGCCGAACGGGAAGAACACCGCGACGCACAACCTGCGCACATAGCTGTCGCCGAGCGTGGCGCGCAGGGCGGACAGCGACGTCTGTGTACTCGCCGCCGGTCCGCGTCCGGCGCGGACCAGCTCCACCGTCAGCCAGATCGCGGCCGCACCGGCGAAGAGCGCACCGATCGCCGCCAGCGTCCCGAGCTGAGATTCCGCGGGCAGCGCCGCGCCGAGGACGAAGGCGGCGGCCATCCCGGCGAACGTGCTCGCCGTACCCACGGCGATCCCCGTCGGCCGGTCCTTCTCGTCGAGGTAGTGCCCGGCGATGCCGGTGATCGCATTGAGCACCAGCGGCTGCGCCACGGCGACGACGGTCTGCCCGACGAACACCACCGCGAACCCGTCGTGGAGCAACCGCAGTCCTGCGCCGAACGCGGTCAGCACCGCGCCGGCGATCAACGCCGGCCGGAACCAGCGGTCGAGCAGGATGCCCGCGGGCACCGCGAGGACGACGTAGAGCAGCGGAAACATGTTCGCCAGCCAGCCGACGGCGGATTCGGAGACACCGAAATGCTCGGCGGCGACGGTCGTCACCGGTGCGTAAGTGAGCCACACCAGCTGCGTGGCCGCGCCGACCAGGGCAAACGCCGTGATCATGCGCCATCGGTTCGCCATGGTCGATCGTCCTCGGTGGTTCGGGCGGACTGGGAGTTCGCGGTGTTCGCTCGCCCGAGCGTGCGGTGTGGTCGTACCGGCAGCATCTGGGCGGGTGACCAATAATGCCCCGTCGGGGCGTACATCACGCGACTTTCCGGAATCAGCCCCGTCGGCGCCGGGCTTATGACGTGCATCGGACCGGACGGCGTCGGCCCATGATGCCGAGCGGCCAAGCCCGCGTCGCGCCCACTGTGTGGCTCGGGGTGTCGCGCCGGGCGGCGACGATCGACCGGAAGATGGCCTCGTCGAGGGGTCATGCCGGTGTCGTGGCCACGGTGTCGGGCCGAGCCGGTCTGGCGCTTGTCGCGCACTGAGTGCCGGGCGATCAGGACCGTGTAGCGCCCACGGTGCCTCCGGGCCGCCCACGGTGCCCATCGATTCGGTCGGTATCGCGCCCACGATGCCGATCGGTCTGCTCGGGCGGCGCGTCCCCGATGCGCTGGGATCGTCCGGTGCCCGGTCGGTGTGCCTGGGCAGCTGGACCGCATGCCGTGCCGTCGCCGCCGGCTTGTCGGTGCGGTGTGCGACCATCGGCCGTGATCAGCACTGGCGTGCGCCGGAACGGGCGCCCATCGACGGGGGAGGCCGGGGCGTGAGTTCCATCGATGATCCGAAGGGTCAGGTCGGTCCGCGGCGGATTCTCGGGATCGCGCTGCCTACGCTCGGTGTGCTGGTGGCCGAGCCGTTGTATCTGCTGTTCGACATGGCGGTCGTCGGCAGGCTCGGGGCGCTGGCTATGGCGGGGCTGGCCGTCGGTGGCGTCATCGTGGGCACAGTCAGCACCCAGCTGACGTTCCTGTCGTACGGCACGACGGCGCGGGCGGCGCGACGGCACGGCGCGGGGGATCGGGCCGGTGCGGTCGAGGAGGGCATCCAGACGAGCTGGGTGGGGGCGGCGATCGGTGTGCTCATCGTGCTGGTGGTGCAGCTGTTCGCGGGGCCGCTGTGCGCGGCGATCGCCGGTGGTGGCGAGATCGCCGACGAGGCGCTGATCTGGGTGCGGATCGCGCTGTGCGGTGTGCCGCTGATCCTGCTGTCGATGGCGGGTAACGGCTGGATGCGTGGCGTGCAGGACGTGCGCCGCCCGCTGATGTATGTGGTTGCGGGACTGGCGTTGTCGGCCGTGCTGTGCCCGGTGCTGGTGTACGGGCTGTTGGGCGCGCCGCGGATGGAACTGGCCGGTTCGGCGGTGGCGAATCTCGCCGGGCAGCTCGTGTCCGGCGCCCTGTTCGTCTACGCGCTGCTGCGGGAACGGGTTTCGCTGCGTCCGCGTCCCGCCGTGATGCGCGCGCAGCTGGTGCTCGGCCGTGATCTCATCGTGCGCAGCCTGTCGTTCCAGGTGTGCTTCGTCTCCGCCGCCGCGGTCGCCGCGCGCTTCGGCGCCGCCTCCGTCGCCGCCCACCAGCTGGTCCTGCAACTGTGGAATTTCCTTGCGCTGACCCTGGATTCGCTCGCCATCGCCGCCCAGACCCTCGTCGGCGCCGCGCTCGGCGCGGGCAATGCGCGCGGCGCGAAGGGTATCGCGCGCCGGGTCACCGGCTGGTCGGAGATCTTCGCGCTGGTCCTGGCCGCGGTCTTCGCCGCCGGTGCGGGCGTGATCCCGCTGCTGTTCACCGGCGACGCGCAGGTCCTCGATCGCACCCACGTCATCTGGTGGTTCTTCGTCGCCATGATCCCCGTGGCAGGCGCGGTTTTCGCGCTCGACGGCGTGCTGCTCGGCGCGGGCGACGCCGCGTTCCTGCGCACCGCCACCCTCGCCGCGGCCCTCGCCGGCTTCCTTCCGCTGATCTGGCTTTCCCTCGTCTTCGACTGGGGCGTGGCGGGGATCTGGTCCGGCCTGGTCGCCTTCATGCTGCTGCGCCTGATCGCCGTCGTCGCCCGGGCTCGCTCCGGCCGCTGGGCTCGTGTCGGCGCCGATGTGCCGAGCGGAGCCGCCTGAAGGGAGTGGCGCTCGTCACACCGATCCCCCCGATGGCGATGTCGCACTACCGTCGGAACGGATGACTTCGAGCCGATGATGGAGGCGAAGTAGCGGTGCTGGACGTGTTTTCGAGGAGTGCCGGCCTGCGCTTGGCGGCCGGCGCGGCAGTGCTGCTGGCCGGTGCCGGGGTGGGGATACCCCCGGCGCAGGCGGCTCCGGAAGGCACCGGCGCGCTCCTCGCACACGTCGACCAGCCCGCGGGCTGGGGAGACTGGTCGCGCGCGGCGATCGTGGACTACCGCACGGAAGGACCCACCGGCGGACTGGTCGACAGCGCCGGACTGGTGCTGCTCCCCGCTGCACCCGCACCCGCGGGCGGCTACCCGATCGTGGCGTGGGACCACGGCACCAGCGGACTCGGTCCACAGTGCGGCATCACGACGACGAAAGCGGCCAACGACCGGCCGCTGCTGCAAGCATTCCTGGATCGCGGCTGGGCGGTAGTTGCCCCGGACTATGTCGGGTTGTCGCCGAACTCGCGAACCGTCCACCCGTACCTGCACACGCGCACCGAGGCGACGGCAACCGTCGACCTGGTCAAGGCGGCACGGTCCGCGGTTCCCGCGCTGTCGAACGCGTGGGCCGTCGTCGGCTCGTCCCAGGGCGGGCACGCCGCGCTGGCCACCGGCAACCTCGCCACCGGCTACGCGCCTGACCTCGATTTCCGTGGCACCGTGGCGATGGCGCCGGAGTCCAACTACGAGAACATCCTCGCCCAGGTGGGTCCGCAGGTGCCCAACCTGCCGATGGTCGACCGGCTCACCGGCCCGTTCGCCGGCATGCTCGCCGGGCTGCGCGCCACCCGTCCAGACCTCGACGTGAACGGGCACCTCAGTGAACCGGGCCGGACCCTCGTCGACGCCATCTCCGCTGCTTGCGTCCAGGACTTCGACACGCTCTCGGCGGGCATGTCACTCGGGTCGATACTCGCGAAACCGATGGCGGACAACGGCATCGGGACCGGCCTGCGCGACTACATGGTCGCCCCGACCGCCGGCTACCAGGAACCGGTGCTGATCACCCACGGCGTCACCGACACCGTCGTCCCGATCCCGATGACCTTCACCCTGCTGTCCCAACTGCGCGCCTCGGGCACCCAGGTCGACTTCGAGATGTACTCGGTCTCGCACGAGGAGATCGAGGAAGCCTCGCGCGATCGCGTGCTGGCCTTCGTCGACGGACTGTTCCGCGCCTGATCCGCGTCAGCGTGGACAGGGGCGCTGCCGCGCCCCACGGACGCGCCGCCGCGCGCGTATGCCACTGTGGACAGGTGAATCCGAAGTTGATGGCGGTCAGTGATGTGCACGTGGGGCATCAGGGCAACAAGCCGGTGGTGGAGCAGATCCAGCCGGATTCGCCGGAGGACTGGCTGATCGTCGCGGGTGACGTGGGCGAGAAGGCCGACGAGGTCCGCTGGGCGCTCGAGCTGCTGCGTGGCCGGTTCGCGAAGGTCATCTGGGTGCCGGGCAACCACGAGCTGTGGACCACGCCCAAGGACCCGGTGCAGATGCACGGCGCCGCCCGCTACGACTACCTCGTCGCGATGTGCCGTGACCTCGACGTCGTGACACCGGAGGACCCGTTCCCGGTGTGGACCGGATCCGGCGCCGAGCAGTACGGCGGCCGCGTCACCATCGCACCGATGTTCCTGCTCTACGACTACTCGTGGCTACCCGCCGGGACCACCACCAAGACCCAGGGCCTGGCCCTCGCGCGCGAGCGCAATGTCGTCGCCACCGACGAATTCCTGCTGACCCCCGACCCGTACCTCACCCGCGACGCCTGGTGCCACGCCCGTGTGCAGTACACCCAGCGCCGCCTCGACGCCCTGGGCGCCGACACCCCCGTGGTGCTGGTCAACCACTTCCCGCTGGTCCGCCAGCCCACCGAGATCCTGTTCTACCCCGAGTTCTCGATGTGGTGCGGCACCGACCTCACCGCCGACTGGCACACCAGCTACAACGTGGTCTGCTCGGTCTACGGCCACCTGCACATCCCGCGCACCACCTACTACGACGGCGTCCGCTTCGAAGAGGTCTCCCTCGGCTACCCCCGCGAATGGAAGCGCCGCGGCATGCCCGAACCCCTGCTCCGCCAGATCCTGCCCGAACCGGTCTACGCCGAGGGCGACCTCAACGCCTGGGGCGGCCACTTCACCGTCACCCCGGAAATGGAAGCCGCGGCGGCCGAGATGCGGGCGAAAGCCGACCGGCGCCGGGGCATCTGACCCCGTCGCGGTACCGGCAGCACCACGTTCCGGCCCCGACCGCAGCGCGTTCCGGCCACCGGTAGCCGGGCGGGCAGACACAGCTGTCGTGCAGTTGGCAGCCGCAGGGCCAGACGCCCGCCGGCAGTGACGGGCGCCAGGCCGTGGCGGGCGCGGGGCAGTGACGGCCGCCGGGCCGGCATTCACGGGCGGGGGTGCGGCTGTGGCCTCGGCCGACGCCGGAGCGATGAGCGCGACAGGCAACAGCGGCTGCGGTCGGACGGCGAGCTATGGCACCGATTACGCTGGTTCCCGATGATTCAGAACATTCTGCCGTCCGGGGTTGCTGCCGCGGAGCTGCTGGCGTACCCGGAGGACCTGAAGGCGCACCCGGCCGAGGAGCACCTCATCGCCAAGTCGGTCGAGAAGCGCCGCCGCGACTTCATCGGTGCCCGGCACTGCGCGCGGCTGGCGCTCGAGCAGCTCGGCGAGCCGCCGGTGGCGATCGGTAAAGGGGAGCGTGGCATGCCACTGTTCCCGCGCGGTGTGGTCGGCAGCCTGACCCACTGCGACGGCTACCGTGCTGCCGCGATGGCGCACGCGCTGCGGTTCCGCTCGGTCGGCATCGACGCCGAACCGCACGGTGCCCTGCCCGACGGCGTGCTCGAATCGGTCAGCTTGCCCGCCGAACGGGACTGGCTGGCCGGTGCGCCGAGTGCGGGCCTGCACCTGGATCGCCTGCTGTTCTGCGCGAAGGAAGCCACCTACAAGGCCTGGTTCCCGCTGACCCTGCGCTGGCTCGGCTTCGAGGACGCGCACATCACCTTCGAGATCGATTCCCGCACCGCCGATTCCGGCTCGGGAACGTTCCACACGAAGCTGCTCGTCCCCGGTATGACGAACGACGGCGGCGCCCCGCTGACCGCGTTCGGCGGACGCTGGCTGATCGCCGACGGGCTGATCCTGACCGCGATCGCGCACGGCTGATGGCCGCGCGTACACCCGCGGTCGACCAGCTCGGCGGGCTGGTGATCGTCGACAAGGACGGCGGCTGGACCAGCCACGACGTGGTGGCGCGCAGCCGGAAATTGTTGCGCACCAAGAAGGTCGGCCACGCGGGCACCCTCGACCCGATGGCCACCGGTGTCCTCGTGCTCGGCGTGGAGCGGGCGACGAAGCTGCTCGGTCAGCTGATCCTCACCACCAAGGCGTATACGGCGACCATCCGGCTCGGCCAGGCCACGATCACCGACGACGCCGAGGGCGAGGTCACCGCGACCACGCCGGCGCTGCACCTCACCGACGAGCAGATCGCGGCCGGTGTCGCCGCGCTGACCGGCGACATCGAGCAGGTACCCGCCACGGTCAGCGCCATCAAGGTCGACGGTGAACGCGCCTACGCCCGCGCCCGCGCCGGCGAAGACGTCCAACTGGCCGCGCGTCCGGTCACCGTGTCGCGCTTCGACATCCTGGCCCGCCGCGATCTCGCCGACGGCGAATTCGTCGACCTCGACGTGGAAGTCGAATGCTCCTCGGGCACCTACATCCGCGCCCTCGCCCGTGACCTCGGCGCCGCCCTCGGCGTCGGCGGCCACCTGACGGCGTTGCGCCGCACCAGGGTCGGCCCGTTCACCCTCGAACACGCCCGCACCCTGGACGAACTCGCCACTGCCGCCGAGGCCGGACAGCCACTGCTCAGCCTCGATATCGACACCGCGGTGCGTACGGCGTTCCCGCACCGCGATATCGACGAATCCCAGGCGAACGACCTGCGCAACGGACGCTGGCTCGAACCGATCGGCCGCAAGGGCGTGTACGCCGCGATCGATCCGGCGGGCCGCGCCATCGCGCTGCTGGAGGAGAGCGGTAAGCGCGCGGCGTCGGTGATGGTGGTCCGCCCCCAGGGCATCGGCGACTGACCTCGCGGAAAGTCCGCCGAGGGATACGCCCGGCATTTTCGTGCAATACGCTGCCGCGCAGTCAGAAAACTGACTGCCGATGGCCGTTGTGCACGAAAATGCCGGGCCCAGGCATACCCGCTGGCAGGAACGGGCCGACGTGCACCGGCCCTCGGATAAGTACAGTGGCGGTAACGGTCGGCGCCATGGTTATCGCCGCCCGCGGGGAAGGGTAGCGAGATGACTGCAGAACAGGTCGATACATTCGCGCTGTGGGACCGTGACGGTGACGGCCTGGTGTCGGTCGACGATATCGCGGCCGGAATCCGTTCCGCCGGTATCGAAGTCGACCGCCCGGCGATCGAGCGACTCGTCGCCGCGGCCGACACCGACGGTGACTTCCTGGTCTCGCGTGCCGAATTCGATGCCGCTGTCGTCGAGGGGCGCATCGAGGTGACCGATGCCGAGGCGGCGTTCCGGGTGTTCGATGTCAACGGCGATGGGCGAATCTCGGTCACCGAACTGGATTCGCTGATCCGCCACGTCGGCGCGGGGCGGATCGAGGAACCGGCCGGTGATCTGCTCGCCGCCGCGGACCAGGACGGCGACGGGTACTTGTCCCTCGCGGAATTCCGGGTACTGCTGGACTTCCTGTCGCGCTGATACCCAGCGGGAGATCGGCGGCTCGGTCGTCACCCGCTGTCGACCCGTTGATCGGGCCGCGCCACTGTGTCAGTGCCACTTGACTTGTCGTTAACGTGCGCACCGCACCGGGCGATAGCCGAGATGTATATCTGGCGGCTCGGAGGGTGAATCATGGCTGCGATGCGGAAGACCTGGATCGGCGTCGTTGCCGGTGTGACAGCACTGTTTCTCGCCGGATGTGGAGCTGGTGACCCGCAGGTGTCAGGGACCTCGAGTGCGGCGCGACCGACCAGCACGTCACGACCGTCGGTCGTCACCCCGCCGAGCGGCGCCCCGGCCACCGCCGCCCCGGCCACGGTCGCGCCGATCGACACCGCCCCCGGGACCACCGCCGTGCCCACCACCCCGGCACAGCCCGGCCCGCCGCCGACACCCACGACAGGCACCGTCGTCCTGCGCACCGCGACGCTGTCGGGTGTTCCAGTTCCGGGTGTTCCCGTATACCTTTCGCTCCAGCAGCCGTGCGATCCGGCGAGCCACGACATCCCCGTCGGCGAAACCACCGAAACCCAGCGGCTGGACGGTGTCACCGACACGTCCGGGCTGGCCGTCTTCACCACCGTGACCGGCTGTTACCGCTTCGGTATGACGGCCCCCGCGGGCACCGACCCCGTCCCGGAAGGCATGCACAGCCTCTTCCTCGTCGACCAGGGCGCCACCGTCACCGGACAGCTCCGCTTCCAGGACGCAGCACCCGAACCGGCACCGGCCTGCGCCGAATCCACCATCGAGACCGAACTCGGCGTCGACCCGGCACCGGCCGCCGACATCGGCGAGTGCGACGGACAGTGGGCCGTGATCTCCTGGGCCACTCCCGGTGACAACCAGCGAATCATCACCCGCACCTCGGGAACCTGGACCACCTATGTCCTGTTCCCGCACACCACCTGCTGGGACACGGCCACCGCCGACGGCGTGCCGGACAGCCTGCGGCGCTACTTCAACTGCTGATCAGGCGGTGAGCCAGATCGCCTCGGCGGCAAGTGTCCCCAGCTCGGTGGGGGTGTCGGCGGCCGCGATGCGGACCGCGATGGTGCCGGCGAAATCGCGGCGCTCCTCGACCTCGATCACGGTGTCGAGGGCGATCCCGACCGAGTCGAAGTATCGCAGCATCGCCGGATCGGAGTCGGAGATGCGAGCCACGCGGCCGGATTCGCCTGCCGCGAAGTCGCTGAGGCGGCGGGCCGGGGGAGTGGGGACGGCGCCGTCGGCGGAGGGGATGGGGTCGCCGTGCGGGTCGCGGTCGGGGTGGCCGAGTTTCGCGTCGATGCGGGACATCAGCAGCTCCGAGACCGCGTGCTCGAGCACCTCGGCCTCGTCGTGCACTTCGTCCCAGCCGTAGCCGAGTTCGTTGACCAGGAAGGTCTCGATCAGCCGATGCCTGCGCACCATCGCGATCGCGGCGCGCCTGCCGTGCTCGGTGAGGGTGATCGAGCCGTAGCGGGCGTGCTCGACCAGACCCTGATCGGACAGCTTGCGCACGGCCTCCGACACCGTGGAGGCCGACACCCCGATCCGCTCGGCGAGCAGCTTCGTCGACACCTTCTCCTGCGACCATTCCTGCGCGGTCCAGATGACCTTCAGGTAGTCCTGTGCCACCGCCGACAACTCGGGCGCGATCGTCGCGGTGGCAGCGAGTTCGGCCTGTTCACCGAGCTGCGTCGACGCGCGGCGGGGAGCGACATCTCGTTTACCTGGCACATCATTGATGTTAGGCATCCCTGGCCCGAATGACACATCGGCGAACGGCACGGCGCGGTGCAGGATCCTTCTCACACCGGAATTCTGTTCCCGTACCGCTTTGCGTAGGCTTCGCTCTGTGCAGAGATGGCGAAGTCTCGACGATGTGCCCGCGGACTGGGGGCGCTGCGTCCTCACGATCGGCGTGTTCGACGGCGTGCATCGCGGGCACGCGCAGCTGATCAGCCGTGCGGTGGCCGCGGCGAAGAAGCGTGGTGTTCCGTCGGTTCTGATGACCTTCGATCCGCACCCGATGGAAGTGGTGCGGCCCGGTTCGCATCCCGCGCAGCTCACCACCCTGACCCGGCGCGCCGAACTCGCCGAGGAACTGGGCATCGACGTGTTCTGCGTGATGCCGTTCACCCAGGACTTCATGAAGCTCACCCCGTCCGGGTACGTCCACGACCTGCTGGTGGAACGCCTGCACGTCACCGAGGTGGTCGTGGGTGACAACTTCACCTTCGGCAAGAAGGCCGCGGGCACCGTCGACACCATGCGCGAACTCGGTGGCCGGTTCGGCTTCGAGGTCGACGGGGTCACCCTGCTCGGCGAGCACGCCGTCACCTTCTCCTCCACCTACATCCGCTCCTGCGTGGAAGCCGGTGACATGACGGCGGCCGCCGAAGCGCTCGGCCGCCCGCATCGCGTCGAAGGCGTCGTCGTGCACGGCGACGGCCGTGGCCGCGGGCTCGGCTTCCCGACCGCCAACGTCGCCCCGCCCATGCACGCCGCGATCCCCGCCGACGGCGTGTACGCGGGCTGGTTCACCGTCCTCGGGCACGGCCCGGCCATCGGCACGGTCGAACCCGGTGAGCGCGCGATGGCCGCGATCTCGGTCGGCACCAACCCCACGTTCTCCGGCCGCTCACGCACCGTGGAGGCGTTCGTCCTCGATGGCGAGGCCGATCTGTACGGCCAGCACGTCGCGGTCGACTTCGTCGAGCAGCTGCGCGGCATGCGCAAGTTCGACACCATCGACGACCTGGTCGAGGCCATGGGCCGCGATGTCGAGAACGCGCGCAAAATCCTGACCGCAGCCGAGGCGGCCAAGCAGGCCTGAACCCGATTCACCGTCTCACCTGGTCGCGTGTAAGGTTGATCCTCGGGTTTGCTGCGGTCCGCGGTGGCGCCCCTCCCGGGTAACCGGAACTTCGAGCGCGGAACTGAGAAATAGGAGTCGATGCCGCATGGCGCTGACCACTGAGCAGAAGTCGGCCATTCTGGCCGAATACGGCCTGCACGAGAAGGACACCGGCTCGCCGGAGGCGCAGATCGCGCTGCTGTCGAAGCGGATCTCGGACCTGACCGAGCACCTCAAGCAGCACAAGCACGATCACCACACCCGGCACGGCCTGCTGGCCCTGATCGGTCGTCGTCGCCGCCTGTCGAAGTACCTGCAGGCCAAGGACATCGAGCGTTACCGTTCGCTCATCGAGCGTCTCGGCCTGCGCCGCTGATCTGCTTCGACACGCCTCCCCGCTGAGGCGGTCGGCGAGTAGCCAATGGGAAGAAGTACACTTCTTCTCGTTGGCTATTCGTGTATTCGGGGACCATCGGGTTCCCACGTGCACTACAACATGTGACAGCCGTGTGCATCCGTCCGCGTGGCGTCGGTCTTCGGTAGTGGCCTTTCGGCTGGCGTGTTCCTCACCGCCGTCGGGCTTCGATCGATGACCGCCTCCGCGTCGCCGCTTCCAAGGGGATACGGCCGGGTGCTGCGCGTGGCAGCCAGGAGGGTTTCCACGTGTCCGTGTCCGGTACGGCTGACGAATAGCCGGTTCGCGCCCACATGGTGCTGCGCTCCGGCGAGACGAGAGGTCGAGAGAAGAAAATGACGCAGACAACTGAACGTACTTCGACTGCGGTCGAGGTCGAGCCCGGTGTTTTCGAGTCGGTCGCGCTGATCGACAACGGTAGCTTCGGCACCCGCACCATCCGCTTCGAGACGGGCCGTCTGGCCAAGCAGGCCGCCGGCTCCGTCGTCGCCTACCTGGACGACGAGACCATGCTGCTGTCGGCGACCACCGCCGGTAAGCACCCCAAGGACCAGTTCGACTTCTTCCCGCTGACGGTCGACGTCGAAGAGCGCATGTACGCCGCGGGCCGTATCCCCGGCTCGTTCTTCCGTCGCGAGGGCCGCCCCTCCACCGACGCGATCCTGACCTGCCGCCTGATCGACCGTCCGCTGCGCCCGTCGTTCGTCGACGGCCTGCGCAACGAGATCCAGGTCGTGGTCACCGTGCTGAGCCTGGACCCGCAGGATCTCTACGACGTGGTGGCCATCAACGCCGCCTCGGCGTCCACCCAGATCTCCGGCCTGCCGTTCTCCGGCCCGGTCGGCGGCGTGCGCGTCGCCCTGATCGGTGGCCAGTGGGTCGCGTTCCCGACGGTGGAGCAGCTCGAGGGCGCCGTGTTCGACATGGTCGTCGCCGGTCGCGTCACCGAGACCGGTGACGTCGCCATCATGATGGTCGAGGCCGAGGCCACCGACAAGGTCATCGCGCTGATCGAGGACGGCGCGCAGGCGCCCACCGAGGCCGTCGTGGCCGAGGGCCTCGAGGCCGCCAAGCCGTTCATCGCCCGCCTGTGCCGCGCGCAGTCGGACCTGGCCGAGCTGGCCGCCAAGCCCACCGAGGAGTTCCCGCTCTTCCCGCCGTACGGCGCCGACGTGTTCGAGGCCGTCGAGGGCACCGCCAAGCGTGAGCTGAACGAGGCGCTGTCGATCGCCGACAAGCAGGCCCGCGAGGCCAAGATCGACGAGATCAAGGTCGAGGTGCTCGGTCGCCTCGGTGACGACTTCACCGGTCGCGAGAAGGAACTGGGCGCGGCGTTCCGCTCGGTCACGAAGAAGCTGGTCCGTCAGCGTATCCTCACCGACGGCTTCCGCATCGACGGTCGCGGTCTGGCCGACATCCGTGAGCTCTCCGCCGAGGTCGACGTAATCCCGCGCGCCCACGGTTCGGCGATCTTCGAGCGTGGCGAGACCCAGATCATGGGCGTCACCACCCTGGACATGGTGAAGATGGCCCAGCAGGTCGACTCGCTCGGCCCGGAGACCACCAAGCGCTACATGCACCACTACAACTTCCCGCCGTTCTCCACCGGCGAGACCGGCCGCGTCGGTTCGCCGAAGCGGCGCGAGATCGGCCACGGCGCGCTCGCCGAGCGTGCGCTGATGCCGGTGCTGCCCTCGCAGGAGGAGTTCCCCTACGCCATCCGTCAGGTCTCGGAGGCGCTGAGCTCCAACGGCTCCACCTCGATGGGTTCGGTCTGTGCCTCGACCCTGTCGCTGCTCAACGCCGGTGTGCCGCTGAAGGCGCCGGTCGCCGGTATCGCCATGGGCCTGGTGTCGGACACCGTCACCAACGACAAGGGTGAGGACGAGGTCCGCTACGTCGCGCTGACCGACATCCTCGGCGCCGAGGATGCCTTCGGCGACATGGACTTCAAGGTTGCCGGTACCCGTGAGTTCGTCACCGCCCTGCAGCTGGACACCAAGCTCGACGGCATCCCCTCGCAGGTGCTGGCCGGTGCGCTGAACCAGGCGCACGACGCGCGCACCACCATCCTGGACGTGATGGCCGAGGCCATCGCCACCCCGGACGAGATGAGCCCGTACGCCCCGCGCGTCACCGCGATCAAGATCCCGGTCGACAAGATCGGTGAGGTCATCGGCCCCAAGGGCAAGATGATCAACCAGATCACCGAGGACACCGGCGCCAACATCTCCATCGAGGATGACGGCACCGTGTTCGTCGGTGCGACCGACGGCCCGTCGGCGCAGGCCGCGATCGACGCGATCAACGCGATCGCCAACCCGCAGCTGCCGAAGGTCGGCGAGCGCTTCCTCGGCACGGTCGTCAAGACCACCGCCTTCGGCGCGTTCGTCTCGCTGCTGCCGGGCCGTGACGGCCTGGTGCACATCTCCAAGCTGGGCAGCGGCAAGCGCGTCGCCAAGGTCGAGGACGTGGTCAACGTCGGCGACAAGCTGCGCGTGGAGATCGCCGACATCGACAACCGCGGCAAGATCTCGCTGGTCCCCGTCGAGGAGGAGACGGCCGAGGCCGCCGCTCCCGCTGAGGAGACCGCCGCCGCGGAGTAAGCGCGCGGTAGCTTCACCACCTGCCGAAACCCCTCGCCGTGTCGCACGGCGGGGGGTTTCGTCGTGTCTGGGGGAGTAGCGGCCACAGAAAAGTGGTGTGAATCACTGCGATGCAACGTTGATGCAACGTTGTTTCACATAGTGTTGCCCGACACAGCGTGCAGCTGTGCCGACAGCTGACATGCCGCCTCGGGAGCGATATGTCCTCCGCTGTCCACTCGGCGTATGCGGTCGAATTGCTGGACCGTTCTCAGCGCCGGGAAACCTGGTCTTCGAGTCGAGATTTTGACGGAATCTGGTCCGGTTTATTATCCGACCGCATACGCTTCTCCTCGTCTGCTGGTGCGGGTGTCAGGTGTCGTGGTTTGACGATGGAGGTCGGGAGATAACCGAGTCATAGCTGGTTGCATGGCGGCGAACCGGATCGCGGTGATCGTGTCATAGCCGATCGCGCTGAATTCCGGTGTGAGAGGGCGGATTTCGGGCAGGGTGCCCGAGGTTGGCCGCCCCGGCGCCGATCCCGTCACCCCGGTGGGTCCGGGGAATTCCCCAGAGTTGTTTGCGGCCGTGTGGCGTCACCTGCGGTCGGTAGATGGAAGGCAGTCCAGATGACCAACACCACTCCGGCGCGCGCGGGAACAGAACAGCTGGCAGCGCTGGTGGCGACGGTCGCGGCGATGGAGCCGGCACGGATCGCGGTCGAGTTCGACGGGACCGCGGTGGCCTATGTCGATCTCGATGCCCAGCTCACCCTGATGGCCGAGCTCACCGGTGGCGCACTGGATCCGGAAACGCTGGTGCAGGTCGTGCTCGCCGAGCTGTTCCCCGGTGTGGTCGACGCGGCCGACGGGACATTCGGTGTGCTGCTGGATTCGCTGGCGCGCGATGCCATGGCGGCGCTGGGTGTGGAGTTGCCGGTGGCGGATCAGGCGCCGACCCTGGTCGACCGGTTCGCCGAGCAGCTGGCCCGCACGCCCGACGGTGTCGCGGTGCGGTTCGGCGCCGAGACGCTGACCTATGCCGAATTCGACGCCAGGGTGCGGGTGCTGGCCGGGCGGCTGGTCGCGCTCGGTGTCGGGCCGGAAGCGCTGGTCGGCCTGGCGATGCGGCGCAGTGTGGAGTTGATCGTCGCCGTGCACGCGATCGTGCGCGCGGGCGGCGCGTATGTGCCGCTGGATCCGGATCACCCGGTGGATCGGCTGCAGTACGTCCTCGAGGTGGCGCGGCCGGTCGTGGTGGTGACCCGCGGCTGCGACGAGCCGGATCTGCACGGCGCCCCGGTTCTGCGCACCGACGAGATCGACTGGACCGCGCAGGCAGCCGAGGTGGTCGGTGGTGCGCAGGCGGGCAACACCGCCTATGTCATCTTCACCTCGGGCTCCACCGGCAGGCCCAAGGGTGTGGCCGTCACCCACGGGGCGATCGTGGCGAACCTGGACTGGCGGCAGCGGTGCTACGCGATGACCGACGCCGACGTGGTGTTGCAGAAGACGCCCTACACCTTCGATGTCTCGGTGTGGGAACTGTTCTGGCCCTTGCAGATCGGTGCGCGGCTCGTGGTCGCCGAGCCCGGCCGCCACGGCGATCCCGGCTACCTGGCCGCGCTGATCGCGGAGCACCGGGTGAGCGTCACCCACTTCGTGCCGTCGATGCTGGCCGCGTTCGTCGGTGAGCTGGCCGAGGCCGCCACACCGGTGGATCTGTCGTCGCTGCGGATGGTGTTCGCCTCCGGTGAGGCGCTGCCCGCCGCCACCGCGGCGCGCCTGCGCACGCTGTCGGCGACCGCGCTGCACAACCTGTACGGACCCACCGAGGCGGCGGTCGACGTCACCGCGCACGAGGTCACCGCCGCCGACGAGGTGTCGGTGCCGATCGGTGGCCCCGCCGACGACACCGGGCTGCTGGTGCTCGACGAGAACCTCGACCAGGTGCCCGCCGGGGTGGTGGGCGAGCTGTATCTCTCGGGTGTGCAGCTGGCTCGCGGTTATGTGGCGCGGCCGGGCCTGACCGCCGACCGCTTCGTCGCCGACCCGTTCGGCGAGCCCGGTGAACGCATGTACCGCACCGGTGACCTGGTGCGGCAGCTGCCCGGCGGCGACGAGCTGGAATACCTGGGCCGCACCGATTTCCAGGTGAAGCTGCGTGGTCTGCGGATCGAGCTCGGGGAGATCGAGGCCGTGCTGGCCGCCCATCCCCGGGTCGGCAACGCGGCGGTGGTGCTGCACCGGCACGCGGCCGGTGAGGCGCTGGTCGGCTATGTGGTGAGCGTCGACGGCGAGGAGCTGGATTCCGCCGAGCTGGCCGCGCACGCGAAGACGTCGATGCCGGAGTACATGGTGCCGTCGCTGCTGGTGCAGCTGCCTGCCATGCCGATCAACGCCAGCGGCAAGCTGGATCGGAAAGCCCTGCCGGAACCCGATTTCCGGGCCGCGGCGGCCGAGTTCCGGGAACCGCGCACCGACACCGAACGCGCGGTGGTGGCGCTGTTCGGTGAACTGCTCGACGTCGAGACCGTCGGCCTGGACGACGACTTCTTCCGCCTCGGCGGCAATTCGCTCATCGCTACCCGCGCGATCGCCCGGCTGCAGGCGAATTTCGGTGTGCGCGTCGATGTCAGGGACTTCTTCGACAGTCCGACCGCCGCGGTGCTCGCCAAGCTGGTCGAAGGTGGCGCCACCGACGATCGGCCCGCCCTGGTCGCCGGTCCGCGGCCCGCTGTGCTGCCGCTCTCGCCCGCCCAGCAGCGGATGTGGTTCCTGAACCGGTTCGATCCGGAGACCGGGGCCTACAACATCCCGATCGCGGTCCGGTTGTCCGGGGCGCTCGATCTCGAGGCTCTGCGCGCCGCGGTCGGCGATCTGATCGCCCGCCACGAGGTGCTGCGCACGGTGTACCCGGAGGTCGACGGGGTCGGCACGCAGTATGTGCTGGCGCCCGCACAGGCCTTCGAATCGCTTGCCGCCGAGTCGAACTCGAACTCGGGTGTCCCGGCTGCCGGCGCTGCTCGCGTGGCTGGGGCTGCTGGTGATGCCGGGGCCAGCGGTCCCGGAAACACGCTGGACCGCGACGGCCGGCGAGCGGAAGAGTCCGTCGGCGGCTTGATGCCGGCGGGGATGTCGGCGCTTTCGGAAGTGCTGACACCTATCAGCGTTGCAGCACAGGAACTCCCGAATGTGCTGGCCGAGGTGATCCTGGGCGGTTTCGACGTGACCGCGGCCCCGCCGCTGCGGGCGCGGTTGTACAAGGTCGACGGTGACCACGTGCTGGTGCTGGTGGTGCACCACATCGCATCGGACGGCTGGTCGGCCGGTCCGCTGGTGCGCGACACCATGGCCGCCTACTACGCGCGCACCGAGGGGAGCGCGCCCGAGTGGGCGCCCTTGCCGGTGCAGTACGCCGATTACACGCTGTGGCAGCGGGCCGTGCTCGGCGCGGAGGACGATCCCGATTCCCGGGCCGGGCGCGAGATCGCGTACTGGCGGGCAGCGCTGGCCGGGCTGCCGGACGAGTCGAGTCTGCCGACCGATCGGCCCCGTCCCGCTGTCGCGTCGATGCGGGGACGCCGGGTCGAGTTCGCCGTGGACGCCGACCGGGTGGCCGGGCTGAATGCCGTCGCGGCTGACCACGGCGCGACCCTGTTCATGGTGCTGCATGCCGCGCTGTCGGTGCTCGTCGCGCGCCTGTCGGGCAATGCCGATGTGGCGATCGGCAGCCCGGTCGCCGGGCGCGGCGCCGCCGAACTCGACGATGTCATCGGCATGTTCGTCAACACCGCGGTCCTGCGTACCGAGGTGCGCGGCGGGGAGTCCTTCGCCGACCTGCTCGGCCGGGTCCGCGCCGACGACCTGGCGGCCTTCGATCACACCACCTTGCCCTTCGAGCGTCTGGTCGAGGTGCTCGCACCGCCGCGTTCGGCGGGTCGGCATCCGCTGTTCCAGGTGGCACTGTCGCTGCTGAATCTGCCGCCGACCACGTTCGAACTGCCCGGCCTACGCGCCGCCGCCGTCGAACTGCCCTACGACATCGAGAAGTTCGATCTCTCGGTGACGCTGCGCGAGTCCGGCGCCACCGGTCTGTCCGGCGAATTCTCCTATGCCACCGATCTGTTCGACGAGACCACGGTCGCGCGGATGGTGCGCCGGTTCACCGGTGTGCTCGCCGCGGTCGCCGCCGCACCACGCACCGCCGTCGCGGATCTGCCGCTGCTGATCGACGCCGAGCTCGCCGAGCTCACCGGCCGCAGCGGCGGCCCGTCCGTTCCGTCCTCGCTGCTGCCGCAGGTGCTGGCCCGCGCGGCTGCCGATTCCACCGCGATCGCGATCCGCGACAGCGCGCGCACCCTCACCTACGGCGAACTCGACGCCGCGTCCGCCCGCCTCGCCGCGCACCTGACCGGTCTCGGCATCGGCGCGGGCGATCTTGTCGCCGTGAGCATTCCGCGCTCGGCCGACTCGGTGATCGCCGTCTGGGGCGTCATCAAGTCCGGCGCCGGTTTCCTGCCCGTCGACCCGAACTATCCGGCCGACCGCATCACGCACATGCTGTCGGACTCCGGTGCGGCAGTGGGCATCACGGTCGACGCGGTGCGGGCCGACCTGCCTGCCGCCGTGGATTGGCTCGTGCTCGACCCCGCCGCAGCCGACGTCGACCCGGTGGATTCCGCGGCCATCGGTGCCGACTCGTCGGCCGGCAGTCGTGCTCTGGATCCGCTGGATCCCGCCTATGTCATCTACACCTCCGGCACCACCGGTCTGCCCAAGGGCGTGGTGATCCCGCACGGCGCGGTCGCGGCGTATCTGCCGGCGCAGGCGGGGCGGTACCTGGCGTCGGCGGATGCCCGGGTGCTGCATGTCGCGTCGCCGTCGTTCGATATTTCGGTGGCCGAGCTGCTGCTGACCGTCACCGAGGGCGCGACCATGGTCGTCGCACCGGCCGGTGTGTTCGGTGGAGCGGAGCTGGGTGAGCTGCTGCGGGCCGAGCGGGTGACCCACGTGATCATCACCCCGTCGGCGCTGGCGACGGTGCACCCGGAGGGCCTCGACGACCTGCGCGTGGTGGTCGTCGGTGGTGAGGCGTGCCCGGCGGAGCTGGTGGCGCGATGGACCGCCGCGATCCCGGGGCTCGTCTTCCGCAACGGGTACGGCCCGACCGAGACGACCATCGTCACCAATATCAGCGAACCACTCACCGCGACAACGCCGATCACGCTGGGCGCCCCGGTGGAAGGCACCACCGAACTGGTGCTCGACGAGCGGCTGCGTCCCGTCCCGGCCGGTGTCGTCGGCGAGCTGTACATCGCCGGTCCGCAGCTGGCCCGTGGCTACCACCGCAGGCCCGCGCTGACCGCGGGCCGGTTCGTCACCAACCCCTACGGTGCGCCGGGGGAGCGGATGTACCGCACCGGCGACACCGTGCGCTGGGTGCGGTCCGCGGACTCCTGGGATCTGGAATACCTGGGCCGCAACGACTTCCAGGTCAAGGTGCGCGGATTCCGGATCGAGCTCGGCGAGATCGACGCCGTTCTCGCCCGGCACGCCGCGGTGGACTTCGCCGCGACCATCGGCCACCGCACCGACGCGGGTGCGACCGTGCTGGTGTCGTACGTGGTCCCGGTCGACGGCGCGACCATCGATGCCGCGACGCTCCTCGCGCACACCGCGGCCCACCTTCCCGCCCACATGGTGCCCGCCGCGATCGTCGCCCTCGACGCCGTCCCGCTGACCCCCGTCGGCAAGCTCGACCGCGCCGCGTTGCCTGCCCCGGTTTTCGAGGCCGCCGCCTACCGCGCACCGGAGACTCCGGCCGAGCAGGCCGTCGCTGCCGCCTTCGCCGAGGTCCTCGGCCTGGAACGAGTCGGCCGCGACGACGACTTCTTCGACCTGGGCGGCACCTCGCTGCTGGCGACCCGGCTGATGGCCCGCCTCGGTACCGACCTCGACACCCGCATCCCGGTCCGCCAGCTCTTCGACACCACCACCGTTCTGGCCCTCGCCGCGGCCGCCGACCGACTGCGCGGCACCGGCTCCGGACCCGCCCTCGTCGCGGGAACCCGACCCGACCCGCTGCCACTGTCGCCCGCCCAGCAGCGCATGTGGTTTCTCAACCGCTTCGACCCTGGTTCGGCCACCGACAACATCCCGATGGCAGTGCGCCTCACCGGCGCCCTCGACATCGCCGCCCTGCAGACCGCGCTCGTCGATGTGCTGGACCGGCACGAGGTCCTGCGCACCCGCTACCCGGAGCGCGACGGTCACGCGATCGCCGAGATCCTGCCCGCCACAGGCCTGGTCCCGGAGGTCCTCCCGCAGATCGTCACCGCGCAGGCACTGCCGGACGCGGTCCGCACCTTCGCCGCCACCGGATTCGACCTCACCCTCGACGCCCCGATCCGGGCGATTCTGCTCCGGGTCACCGACGCGGCAGCGAAGCATTCGTCTGCGCCGAGCGCGGCGGGCTCTCTCGAACCCGAGTATGTGCTCGTGATCGTGGTGCATCACATCGCCGCTGACGGGTTCTCGTTCGGCCCACTCATCCGGGACGTGCTCGCTGCCTACAGTGCGCGGGCCGCGGGGGAGGCGCCGCAGTGGGCGCCGTTGAGTGTGCAGTATGCCGACTACGCGGTGTGGCAGCACGCCGTGCTCGGTGATGCCGCTGATCCGGAATCGACAGCGGCGCGGCAACTGTCGTTCTGGGCCGATGCGCTGGCCGGTGCGCCGGATCAACTGGAATTGCCGGCGGATCGGACCAGGCCCGCGGTCGCGTCGCGACGTGGTGCGCTGCAGGCGATCGACATCGATGCCGAAACGCACAGTGCGCTGGCCGAATTCGCTCGCGCGCAGGGTGCCACGGTGTTCATGGCCGCC
>NZ_JBHXAY010000067.1:0-39902 GCF_042728775.1 Nocardia sp. NPDC060259 | reverse complement strand
GCCCATCAACCAGACCGACATGGCGGCCACCCTGGTCGGCGCCTTCATCGCACCGGCGATCGGCGGGATGGGGCTGGGCCTGCTGCTCACCCCCGCCGAAACCGACGCGATCGCGCACCTGGTCCGCTATGTCGGCTGGCTGCTCGGCGTCGAGGAGCAGTGGCTGCCGCACTCCTTCCGTGACGGCGTGCGCGTGCTGGTGCACACGCTGTCCGCCCTGGCCGACCCCGACGAGTCGACCCGCCAACTCGCGGTGCCGATGTCACGAGACCCGTTGTCCTGGAACTACGACCGGCTGCCCACGATCCGCCGACGCCTGGCCTACGCCCAGCATCTGTCGGTGACGGGGACTTTCCTCGGCCGTCACGCGATGCGTGCGCTCGGGCTGCCGACGGTGATCGTGCCGTGGTATCCGGCGCTACGCATCCCCACCAATGTCGTGCGCTCGGCCACCCGCCTGCTTCCCGGCGGCCTCGACCGCGCGGCGACTCGCGGTGCGCGGGAACAGGATCGGTTCATGCGCACGCTGGTCAGTGCGGAACCGACCGTCGGCGCGGCCGCCGCGCGACTCACCCACGCGGCCTAGGTCACTTCAGGGATCGACCCGGCGCGATTCCCGCCAGGCGCATCCCGTCGGGAACGATCGGGGTGCGGGGCGTGGCCGGGTAATATCTCCGTTCATGCCTTCCGGACTCACCAGGCGCACCCTCCTCGGGGGCGCGATCGGCGCCGGAATCGCCGTTGCAGCCGGGCGTGGGATGTCGGCGGCTGATGCCGGTGAGCGCATGATCGCCGCACGTACTCGGTTCTTCGGTGCCGATAACGTCGATCCAGCCACCGGTGCTGTCCGCCGCGACCGAGTCGTGTTGTCCTGGTTCGGATGTACCAGCTTCGCGGCCGCGCTGGGCGGAACTGTCGTCTTGCTCGACGCCTGGGTCCCGCGCGGAGTGCATTCCGGCTACGTGCCCACGACGGTCGCGGAGGTCGGTGATCTTCGGCCGGCGGCGATCTTCCTCGGACACGGCCATTTCGATCATGCCGGAGACGCGGGTTTCCTGGCCCAGGCGGCCGATGCCGTGCTGTTCGGTACTGCCGAGCACTGCGCGCAGGCGCGCGGCCACGTCACGTCCCCGACGTTCGGCAGTGCCGAACTCGGTCATGCCGGGTCGGCGGTAGGGGAGGTGTATCGGCACACCGTGGGCGCGGTCGAGGTGGTCGCGGTCAGGCATGCGCACTCTGGCCCGAAGCCTCCCGATCGCAGCGAGCAGGGCTCGGCGCCGTTCTTTCCCGTCCCCGACCTGCAGGACGCGATCGCGAATCCGCCTGACCTGTGCGACATCGTGGACCTGGGATCGAAGTTGGGCGATCAGGAGGGCGGTGTCCTGTTCTACCAGTTCCGGGTCGGGGGCTTCGTGTTGACCTGGCACGACTCCACCGGACCGTTGGCCGAAGCCGCGCCGCACGTCTATGACGTGTTCCGTGGTCTGCCCGCTTCAGATGTACAGGTGGGCGCGATTCAGGGTTTCAATCAGCCGGTCAACGGATTGCGTGATGTCCGCCAGTACGTCGAGGCGGTCAGGCCGAAGGTCTTCGTCCCCAGCCATCACGACAATTGGCTGCCCGGATTCACGGCCCGTGGAGCAACCTACGCGGAGACCTTGCGCACTGAACTGGATCGCATTCCCACGGGCAGTCGCCCCGAACTCCGGTTCCTGTCCGATCCGCACGACTACATTCGCCCGGACCGGCTCACCTTCACGGTGGGATGACAGCGGCGATTCTCGGCTCCGCCCGGCAGATACTCCTTCCCAGCCCGAGTTCGACGCCGCCACGGGCTGGATTCGGTTGAAATTGCGGGCCTGTACGGCCCGGCCATGTCCACGCGGCGGGTCAGCGGGTGATGACCGGCACGAGGTAGGCGCGCGCGAAAGCGGCCAGTTCTTCGTCGGTGTGGAGCGGGAGCAGGCCGGACGGCGCCAGGATCATCGAGTGCACGATGCGGCACAGGACTTCGGCGCGGGCCAGGAGGTCCGGTGGCTCGGCCAGCATTCCGGCGGCGATCGCTTCGCGGAGCATGGACTCGGTGGTCAGGATCGACGTCGCGATGGTCGGTGCGCTGTCGGTGGTGAGGTGCGGCATCACACGGTCGGGTTCGAGCACCAGCAGGCGCTGAACGAGCGGGTGCGCGCGCCACCGGCCGACGACGGTCACGAGGATGTCCGCGACGAGGTCGTCGAGGTTGTCGTGCTTGCCGGGCAGGCTCTGCAGGTCGGTCAGTACCCGGGCGACTTCGCGGGCGAACACGGCGGTGACCACGTCGTCGCGGGAACCGACCCGGCGATACACGGTGGCCCGGTCGACGCCGGCCTGGCGGGCGATGTCCTCGATCGTCGTCTTCTTGACGCCCACCTGCTCGAACTGGATCAGTGCCGCATCGAGGATGCGCGCCGCCGCGGAATCGTCGGTTTCCGGTGTGTTCGTCGAGGTGACAGGCGGGGCGATCATGCAGACCACGGTATCAACCGCCGGGTTGGTGCAACAGATCCACACAATTTGTCGCTGCAACATTGCAATCATTTGTGTTGCATCGTACGGTTGAGGCATGGCTCACTCCGCTGACGCAACGAGGCGTCATCACCGCGAGGAAGCGCACGCGATCCACGCACGCGACGTGCACTTCGATTTCGGTGATGTGCCGATGCACTACATCCCCGGCGAGGTCTTCGCGACCCACGTCATCAATGTCATGCACCTGGTGCTGCCGGAAGGCGAACGGGCGATGGCCCAAGCGCTCGCCGAGGCGCTGCCCTACATCGACGACCAGCGACTCCGGGAGGAGGTGCAGGGGTTCGTCGGTCAGGAGACGATGCACGCCGGCAGCCACGCCGGCGCGCGCGATCACCTGCAGGCCATCGGCCTCGATGTCGATTCGATGGTCAAGACCTTCGCCTGGTTCGTCGATCGCATCCTCGGTGACCACGGCCTGACCGGCCGGGCGAAGGAGGAATGGCTCAAGGAACGCCTGGCGCTGTTCGCCGGGATGGAGCACTACACCGCGGTCATCGGCGAATGGTTGCTGGAGAACGACAAGTTCGAGGACCTGGGCATGGATCCGACCATGCTGGATCTGATCCGCTGGCACGGCGCCGAGGAAGTCGAACACCGCAGTGTGGTCTACGACGCGTACATGTATGTCGACGGCGGCTACGTGCGTAAAGCGCGCACGGCGGTGGCCGCCAGTGCGGCGCTGCTGGCGACCTTCCTCGTGTCGTCGGCCTACCTCTATGCCAAAGACCCTGCCCCGCGGAAGGGTCCGTTCTGGCCGGTGCAGCTCGCTCGGGCTACCGCCCGTGGCATCGTGCCGAACTTCGGCTTGTTCCTCAGCGAGATCCCCCGGTACCTGCGGCCGGGCTTCCACCCGTCGCAGTTGGGGCCGATGGATCGCGCGTTGCGCTATCTCGCGCATTCGCCCGCGGCACGTGCGGCCGAGCAGTGACGGCGGCGATGGTGGAGCAGTACACCCCACCGGCCGCCCTGCGCGCGCTGGGTGCCGTCGCCGACGGCTACCGGCATCTGTTCGTGGAGGGTCGCGCGGCGGCTTTGATATCGCGGCCGAACCCGGTGCGGCACAGTGATTTCGAGATTCCGCTGACGATCACCCGGATCGATCCGGTCGCTGTGGATGTTGTCTGTCTGACGCTGACATCGCCGACCCGTGCGCTCCTGCCGCCGTGGCGGCCCGGCTCGCACCTCGACATCGTGCTGCCCTCCGGTAGACAGCGCCAGTACTCGCTGTGCGGCGATCCCGGGGACCGTCACCGCTACCGGATCGCGGTGCGCCGCATCGCCGACGGCGAGGGCGGATCGATCGAAGTCCACGACCAGCTGGCAGTGGGCGACACGATGCGGATTCGCGGACCGCGCAACGCGTTCGACTTCATCGCCGCACCGTCGTACCTGTTCGTCGCGGCGGGGATCGGGATCACGCCGATCCTGCCCATGGTCCAGGCGGCAGTCCGCGCGCGGGCGCGTTGGCAGTTGATCTACCTGGGCCGCTCGCGGGAGACCATGCCGTTCCTCGGCGAACTGGTCAGCCTCGGCGGCAGCGGGGTAGACATTCGCCCGGACGACGAGTTCGGTACCCCTGATGTGGGTGCGCTGGTCGGCCGCGCCGAGCCGGGTGCGGCGATCTATGTCTGCGGTCCGCCGCCGGTGCTCGACGCCGCGCAACGCCATGCCTTCGCCGTCAATCCGACGGGTTCGCTGCACACCGAGCGTTTCTCGGCGCTGCCGGTGGTCGACGGCAGGGAATTCGATGTGACACTGGCCCGTTCGGGCACCACCGTCCGGGTTGGCGCGGACGAAACCGCGCTGGCCGCCATCGCGCGGGTGAAACCCGACGCCGTGTACTCGTGCCGACAGGGCTTCTGCGGCACCTGCAAGGTCGGGGTCCTGTCCGGCGCGGTGGATCACCGCGACCGCAAGCTCATCGACGCCGAGCGCGGCAGTCACATGCTGACCTGCGTTTCGCGCGCAGCGGGCGAATCCCTCGTACTCGATCTCTGAGTAGGGCACGAACGAGAAAGGTCGTCCATGGGACGAACAACACTTCCGTCGACGTTCGACGTCATCTCGCCGGCGACCGGCGCCGTGGTCGGGAGCTATCCGATCTTCTCCCCGGCCGAGGTCGAGGCGACCGTGACCGACGCGCGCCGGGCAGCGGACTGGTGGGCGGGGCTGGGATTCGCCGAGCGGGCCCGGCGGCTGGATGCCTGGCGGAGCGAGATCACCGGTGGGCGAGCCGAACTCGCCCGGATCATGCATCAAGAGATGGGCAAGCCGCTCTCGGACGCCCGGCTCGAGATCGCCATGGCGCTCGAACATCTGGCCTGGGCGGCCGGCAACGCCCGGCAGGTACTCGGCCCACGTTCGGTCCGGCCCGGCCTGCTCGCCGTGAACCAGGAATGCACGCTGGAGTACCGCCCGTTCGGGGTGGTCGGCGTGATCGGACCGTGGAACTACCCGGTGTTCACACCGCTGGGTTCGGTGTCGTTCGCCCTCGCCGCGGGCAACGCGGTGGTGTTCAAACCGAGCGAATTCACGCCGGGCGTCGGATTGTGGCTGGCGGAGCGGTTCGCCGAGGTCGTTCCGGAACAGCCGGTGTTCCAGGTGGTCACGGGTATGGGGGAGACCGGTGCCGCGCTGTGCCGGTCCGGTGTCGGCAAGATCGGCTTCACCGGGTCGACCGCCACCGGTAAGCGGGTCATGGCCGCGTGCGCGGAGACCCTGACACCGGTGCTGATGGAGCTCGGCGGCAAAGACGCGTTGATCGTCGATGCCGACGCGGACCTGGACGCTGCCGCCGATGCCGCGGTGTGGGGCGGGATGTCGAACGCGGGCCAGACCTGCCTCGGCGTCGAACGGGTGTATGTGCACACCGACGTCTACGACGAGTTCCTGACGAAACTCGTTGCTTGCGCGCAGGATCTGCGCGCGGGTACCGGTGCGGCGAAGATCGGGCCGATCACCATGCCCAAGCAGATCGCGATCATCCGTCACCACATCGAGGACGCGCTCTCGCGCGGCGCGCGGGCGCTGCTGGGGGGCGCCGACGCGATCGAGGGGCAGTACGTTCAGCCGACCATTCTGGTCGATGTTCCCGAGGACGCCGCGGCCGTCACCGAGGAGACCTTCGGCCCGACCCTCACCGTGGCGCGGGTCCGGGACATGGACGAGGCGATCGAGCGGGTGAACGCCGGGTCCTATGGGCTGGGCAGCACCGTCTTCTCGCGTCACAACGGCAGGCGGATCGCCGACCGGATCCGCGCGGGCGGCACGTCCATCAATGCCTATGTCGCCCATGCCACCATCACGAGCCTGCCGCTGGGCGGGGTCGGTGACTCCGGCTTCGGCCGCGTGCACGGGGCGGACGGACTCAAGGAATTCACCTACGCCAAGGCGACCACGCGGCAGCGCTTCTCGTTGCCGTTGGCGCTGACCACGTTCACTCGCAGCAAGACCACCGACACCGTCGTGGATCGCCTGGTCACCCAGCTGCACGGAAGGAACAGGTAACCATGACCGAACACCGTCACATCGTCGTGATCGGTGCCGGATTCGGCGGCATCGGACTCGCGATCAAACTGCGCGAGGCCGGATTCGACGATCTCGTCATTCTCGAACGTGCCGCGGATCTGGGCGGGACCTGGCAGGCCAACACGTACCCGGGGTGCGCGTGTGATGTGCCGTCGCAGCTCTACAGCTACTCGTTCGCGCCCAATCCCGACTGGTCACGGACCTACGGCAAGCAGTCGGAGATCCTGGCCTATATCCGTTCGGTGGCAACGACATTCGATGTCGTCCAGCACATCCGGCTGAGGACGGAACTGCGCGAGGCCCGCTGGGACGAGCGACGCTCGCTGTGGCACATCGAGACCTCGCGGGGTGCGCTCACCGCGGACTACCTGATCTCGGCGGCCGGAGTCTTCGCCGAGGCGAAGTACCCGTCGCTGCCCGGCCTGGACACCTTCGCGGGCAAGACATTCCACTCCCTGCACTGGGACCACGAGCACGACCTCACCGGTGAACGGGTGGCGGTGATCGGCACCGGTGCCTCGGCGGTGCAGTTCGTGCCGGAGATCCAGCCGAAGGTGGCCGCGCTCACCGTCTTCCAGCGTTCCGCGCCGTGGATCATCCCGCGCATGGATCGGCCGACCCTGGGTGCGGAGCGCTTCGTGCTGCGCAAGCTTCCCCTGGCGGGCAAGGCTGTGCGCGGCGCGTGGTACGCGGCGATCGAAGGCTTCGGGCTGGTCGGGTTCGTCGACAACCGCTTCCGGCACCCGTACGAGCTGCTCGGCCGTTGGCAGCTGCGCCGCCAGGTGCGCGATCCGGAGCTGCGTAAGACGCTGACGCCGGACTACATGATCGGCTGCAAGCGGGCGATCTTCTCCGACGCCTACCTGCCCGCCCTCGACCAGGACAACGTCGACGTGGTGACCGACGGCATCGCCGAGGTGCGCCCGCATTCCGTCGTCACCCGAGCTGGAGCCGAGATCCCGGTCGACACGATCATCTACGGCACCGGGTTCGACCCGGCGCCATCGGTCTACGACCGGATCGTCGGCAGCGCGGCGTCCGTGGGCGACCTCATGCGCAAGCACCGCCGGACCTACCTGGGGACCGCGGTGGCCGGGTTCCCCAACTTCTTCCTCACCCTGGGGCCGTTCGGCGCGGCGGGCAACCAGTCGGCGGTCTTCATGATCGAATCCCAGGTCGCCTACATCGTCGACGCGCTGAAGACCCTGCGCGACAAGGGATCTCACCGGGTGGAGGTCCGGCAGCAGACCCAGGACGAGTTCATCGAGGAGATGCATCGGCGCAGCGCGTCCACCGTGTGGCTCACCGGTGGCTGCGACAGCTACTACACGACGCCGGACGGGCACAACGCCGGTCTCTATCCGAACTGGAGTTTCGAGTACCGCAAGCGCACCAGTGCCTTCGACGCCGAGTCCTATGAGGTGAGTGCCTGATGGACTTCACCGCGCTCAATCCTGTCGGCCTGTTCGCCCGGCGGTCCTACGACGTCGGCGACAAGGTGGCACTGATCACCGGCGCTGGGCAGGGGATCGGCCGCGAGCTGGCCGGGATCCTCTACTCCCGTGGCGCTTTCGTCGTCGTTGTCGACGTCGACGAGATTGCCGCGGAGGCGGCCGCCGCGGGTCTCGGGTCACGTGCGCTGGCGATCGCGGCCGACGTCCGGGACCGCGCGGCGATGGTGGCCGCCACCGAGCTCGCCGTGGACACCTTCGGTCATCTCGACGTCGTGGTCGCCAATGCCGGGGTCACGCCGAAACCCGCGACGGTGCGCACGATGGACCCGCGCGATTTCGACCGGGTGATGGCGATCAACCTCGAAGGTTGTTTCAACACCGTGCATCCGGCCCTGGACCACATCGTCGCGGCGCGTGGTCACGTGGTGGTCGTGTCGTCGTGCGCGTCGTTCGCACCGGGTATGGCCGGGTCGCCGTACATGATGAGCAAGGCCGCCGTCGAGCAGTTCGGGCGTGCGCTGCGCGTGGAACTCGCCGCAGCGGGCGCGAGCGCGGGCGTGGCCTACTTCGGCGTCGTCGAGACCGAGATGACGCACGCCATGCTCGATCAGGACGACCTCGGCCGGGAACTGGACCAGATGCTGCCCTGGCCGCTGAATGTCCGGATCACCGCCGCGCAGGCCGCGACCGTGATCGCCGACGGCATCGGGCGGCGCGCGGCCCGGACCATCGCACCCAGCGGGTGGGAGCCGTACGCGCTGCTGCGGGGCGCGGTCAATGTTGTCCTTGACGCGCAGCTCGCGGGCAGTGCGAAGGTCAAGGACCTGCTCGAGCGGGTCGAGCAACGGACCATCGGGTGACGCCGGGCGCGCGGGGTTCGCTGCGGACCAGGGCCGCTCGGCTGGTGGCGGAGCGGACGGTGCGGCCGTTGGCGGCCGCGATCCCGGTCACCACCGCGACGCTGCCGATGGCCCGCTTGGCGATCGACATCGCGATGCGGGCCGTCGGGCCGAGCCTGGCCGGGACCGCGGTGGATCGGGTCGACGACGGCGCGGTCCACGGTGAGTTCGTCACCGGGCCGAAAGCCATGCGTGCCGACACGGTGATCCTGTACGTGCACGGTGGCGGGTTCGTTGCCGGGTCGGTCGCGGCGTATCGCGGTGTGGCATCGCGGCTTTCGACGGCGACCCGCACCCGGGTGTTCGTCGTCGGCTATCGCCTGGCGCCGGAACATCCGAGCCCGTGCGCCCAGCTGGATGTGGCGCGCGCGTATCGGTGGCTGCTGCGGCGCGGGTACTCGCCGGACCGGATCGTGGTCGCCGGCGATTCGGCCGGTGGATTCCTCGCCGCCGACCTCGTTTTCGCCAACGCCCGCATGCGGATTCCCGGACCGGGTGGGCTGGTGCTGTTCTCGCCGATGGCCGACCTCGGGTTGCGGATCGCGCACACCGGGGATCGAAACCGCGACGGGGTGATCTCCTACACGCTGTCGGCCAAAGCGGTCGCCCACTTCACGAGCGAACACCTCGAACTGCGGCCGGAGCGCGGCATGGAGTTGCCGCCCACCCTGATCCAGACCGGTAGCACGGAGTATTTCGCCGCCGACGCGATCGAACTGGCGGACCGCCTGCGCCAGGCGGGCGCGGAGTGCGAACTGCAGGTGTGGCCGGACCAGATGCACGTATTCCAGGTGATGCCCGCCCTCGTGCCCGAGGCACGGTTCGCCTTCGGCGCAGCCGGCCGATTCATCACTTCTCTCCTCGACACCGAAGCCGCCACCGCGGTCTGAACACGGAAGACACCACACTATGTCGACACCCCGCTTCGAAACCCTCTGTGCCGCATTCCAGTACAACGCCACCATCGATCCCGACGCGGTCGCGTTGCGCACTCCGGGTGACGGGCAAACCCTGACCTGGCGCGAATACGCCGCCGGCGTGCGCGACGCCGCGGCCGGTCTCGCGGCACTCGGCGTGCGGCGCGGCGACACCGTCGCGTTGATGATGAGCAACCGCGTCGAGTTCTACCCACTCGAGGTGGGTGCTCAGCACGTAGGCGCGACGTCGTTCTCCGTCTACAACACACTCTCCGCCGAGCAGCTAGCCCATGTGCTGGGCAATGCTGGTGCGCGCGTGGTGATCTGCGAGGCGCAGTATGTGCAGCGGCTGCGTGACAGCGGAGTCCCGCTGGATCACATCGTCTGCATCGACGACGCCGTCGATGCGACCGTGCCGGTGGCGGAGATGATCGCCGGTGGCGCACCCGATTTCGACTTCGACGCCGCCTGGCGTGCGGTCGGACCTGGCGATGTGGCGACCCTGATCTACACCTCGGGCACCACCGGAAACCCCAAGGGCGTCGAGACGACCCATGCGAACCTGATGTTCCAGGCCTACGGCCTCGGCGATGTGCTCGGCTTCGAATTCGGCGATTCGATCACCTCGTTCATGCCGAGCGCGCACATCGCCGACCGGCTCACCGCGCTCTACCTCCAGGAAGTGTTCGGCACGCAGGTCACCGCGGTGCCGGATCCGAAGCTGATCGCCGCCGCGCTGGCGGACCTGCGGCCGACCATCTGGGGCGCGGTGCCACGGGTATGGGAGAAGCTGAAGGCCGCCATCGAATTCGTCGTCGCGAACGAACCCGACGAGACGCGCAGGCAGGGCATGCGGTGGGCGTTGTCGGTCGGCGCCAAGCGCAGTGAATACCAGCTGGCCGGGCAGCCGATCCCCGGCGAGGTTGCCGCCGAATGGGCCAGGGCCGACGAACTGGTGCTGTCGAAGCTGCGGGCCAAGCTCGGTTTCGACCGCCTGCGCTTCGCGCTGTCGGGCGCCGCGCCGATCCCGCCACAGACACTCGGCTTCTTCGCCGGGCTCGGTGTGCCGATCTCCGAGATCTGGGGCATGTCGGAACTGTCGTGCATCTGCAGCGTCAGCCACCCGAGCGACACCCGCCTCGGCACGGTCGGGCGGCTGCTGGCCGGCATGGAGTCGCGGATCGCCGAGGACGGTGAACTGCTGGTCAAGGGCCCGCTGGTGATGAAGGGCTACCGCGGCGAGCCGGACAAGACCGCCGAAGCCGTCGACGCGGAGGGCTGGTTGAGCACCGGCGACGTGGTGACCGTCGACGACGACGGCTACCTGCGGGTGGTCGACCGCAAGAAGGAACTCATCATCAACGCGGCGGGCAAGAACATGTCGCCGACAACGATCGAACACGCCATCAAGGCAGCGACCCCACTGATCGGCGCCATGGCCACGATCGGCGACGCCCTGCCCTACAACACCGCTCTGATCGTGCTCGACGCCGAAAGCGCCGAACCGTACGCGGCCCAGCACAATCTGCCCGACGCCTCGGCCGCGGCGCTGGCCTCGAACCCCGAGGTGCTCGAGCAGATCGCGGCGGGCATCGCCGCGGGCAACGCGAAACTCTCGCGAGTCGAACAGGTCAAGCGCTTCCGGATCCTCCCGGCGTTCTGGGAAGCCGGTGGCGACGAGGTCACACTGACCATGAAGCTCAAGCGAAAGGCGATCGCCGAGAAGTACGCGGCCGAGATCGCCGAACTGTACGCCGAGGACCCGGCCGACCACGTCCACGAACCGGCCTGATCGACGCTGTCCTGACACATCGAGAGCGGGCCACGTTCGGTGGCCCGCTCTCGCGTCACCAGACCGGCCCTGACTCGCCAGGAGATCGGGCAACGGGATCTTCATGTGGGCCTCGCGGGCAGGTGGGTAAGCGCCCGGCAGCGACACACTGACCGAGTGGGTGTGTGGGACAAGCGAGTGCATCGGGCCGCGGTTGTCCGTCGTCGAAACATGCGGCGGCACAGCGGGTCCGGGGTGGCGACGAGAGGAGTTCGATCTCGTGGAGGAGATTCTTCGGCCGGTGACAGTCGTGTTCGCGACGATGGCGATCACGGTGTCGGCGGGTCTGCTGTTCGACAGGCTGCTGCGCTACAGCGCGCGGCGTCGGTCCGGTACCCAGCTGCCGCTGCTGCTGCGTCGTGTGCAACTGCCGCTTCAGGTGCTGCTCGGTGCGGTGGCACTGCACGCCACCTATCCGCTGGCGGAGCTGGAACTACGCCACGATGCCGTGATACGCAACATCCTTGCCTCGGCGGCGATCTTGGCGGCGGCGTGGTTGGTCGCGCGTGCCGCTGACGCGGTCGCCGAGAACCTTCTGCGCCGTTATGCCGAGCGCACCAGCGAGATTTCGCGGGTGCGGCAGTTGCGCACGCAGCTGGGACTCGTGCGTCGTGTCGTCACCTCTGTGCTGGTGGTGACGACCGCGGCGGCGGCCATCCTGCTGTTGTTCCCGAGTTTGCGCACGCTGGGAACCTCGCTGTTGGCCTCCGCGGGAGTGATCGGCATCATCGCGGGTGTCGCCGCGCAATCGACGCTGAGCAATCTCGTGGCGGGGTTGCAGATCGCTTTCGGCGATTCGGTGAAAATCGGCGACACCGTGGTGGTGGAGGGCGAATGGGGGACCGTGGAGGAAATCACCCTCGCCTTCTTGACGGTGCGGATCTGGGACGACCGCAGGCTGACCATGCCGGTGTCCTACTTCAACAGCAAGCCGTACGAGAACTGGTCGAGGGGCGGCCCGCAGGTCACCGGCACGGTGTTGCTGCACCTCGACCACAGCACACCGGTGCCGCTGCTGCGAGAGCACTTGCGCGACTTCCTGCGCGGCCGATCGGAGTGGGACGGGCGCAGCGCGAACCTTCTGGTCACCGACTGCACGCCGACCAACATCGTGGTGCGGGCGGCGATGTCGACGTCGAATGCCGACGACGCGTGGGATCTGCGGTGCGCGGTCCGCGAGGAACTCCTGGACTGGCTCGGCCGGCATCACCCGAGTGCCCTGCCGAAGATTCCCGCATCGATCGTCTAGCTAATCGCCGGCAGCGTGCGACTGGGTGGTCGAGGCGATGTTCGATGCGGTCGCTACGCGTTCGAGCGCCGCGAGATCCTCCTTGATGACGCCGAACAGCACATAGGCGAAGACGAAGCAGATGATGCCGCCGACGCACAGGATGCGGACCGCCCAGATAATGGAATCGATCGCGGTCCCGGGCAGGAACGTGATACCGGTGACGCCCAGCATCGGTACCGCGGCCGCCACGGTGAGATAGAAGCCGGTGCGCGCACCGAGCCGGCGCAAGTGTTCGACATCGGCGGCGTCGGACCGTCCATGCACCAGGAAGACGGGGTACAGGCACCGCACCACATACCAGGTGATCGCGAAGTTGGGATAGGCCACCGCGATCGCGCCGCACACGACCACCGACAGAATGAAATGGGCATAGGTGCCACCCGGAACCCCGCCGGCGATCAGATTCAGCAGCAACGGAAAGGTGATGCCGCCGAGAGCCCAGAAGGCAAAAGCTATCCCCGCCACCCGGTTGCCGAGGCGTAGCGCATCGATCCGTGCCCGGGTGAGCGTCTGCTCGGAGAATTTTCGTCCTATGTGCAAGCCGATGAGTACCAGAATGAGGCGGCGCGCGACGTAGAGAATCAAGACCGTGGCGACCGCGATGGCGAGTGGATACAGAATCGCGGCGACATAGTTGAACGAATACTGGGCCTCGGTCGTGAGCGTACTGACGATGAGGGTTTTGTTGTAGTAGTAGTTGTATCCGGCCGCCACGACATTCGGCACACCGATCGCGATCACCAGGATCGGTATCGGCCACAGTGGCCCGGTCGGCCGGTGGCTGCGCTGCGGCGGGTCGACCAGATCCCGGGCACGAGGGTCAAGGCACAGCTCGAATTGCTGAGCCAGCTCCGCACCATGAGCCCACCGATCCTCCCGTTTCGGCGACATACACGTCAGCAGCACTCGGCGCAGCGAGGCCGGGCAGTCGGCGGGGAGGTCGTCCAGGAACTCTTGCGCGATCGGCTGGCGGCGCAGCTCCAAGAGCTGTTCGACCGCCGCCTGCGAATCCTTCGCCTCGATCCGGGGAAAGGGTCGCCGCCCGGTCAGCAGTTCCCACAACATGACACCGAGGGCGTAGATGTCGCTGCGCGTATCCAGGTCGTCGACCGTGCCGGGCAGCGCCGGGTGGCTCGCCTCGAGGTGTTCGGGGGACATGTAGGCCAGGGATCCGCCGAAGTACGCCACCGGATTGCTGCCCGCGAGATGATCGCTGAAGCTGATGTTGAAATCGGCCAGCTTCGGCACACCGTCGGCGGAGAGCAGCACATTGGCCGGCTTGATGTCACGGTGCAGCACACCGCGATCCTCGGCATAGTCCACCGCCTCGGCGAGTCGACGTCCCAGCCAGGCCACCGTCTCCGGCCACGACAGGGCGGCGATCTCGTCACGCACCCGGGCGTCCGAGGTACGGATCTCGCCCTTGTCCGCCAGCGCCTCGTCGACGGCGTCGAGCAGTAGTTGTCCGCCGCGTTGTTCCGGAGCGGTCTCGCGGACCCGTTCCAGCACCGATGCCAGCGTTCCGCCCGGCAGGTACTGCATGTACAGCAGCCTCAGCGCGTGGTCGGGGAGCAGACGCTGGTCGTAGACCCGAACGATGTACTCGTGTTCCAACCGGGCGAGGGTCTGGGGCTCGGTGCCATGATCGGCGGAGATCTTCACCGCCACCAGTCGCTGCATGGAGCGTTGCCGCGCCAGGAACACCCTGGCGAACGCGCCGTGGCCCAGCTCGAGCAGCAAGTCGAAGTCGTCGATCCGGTCCCCGGGTTCGAGCTCCTCGCCGGCGACCGACGCGATCGAGCGCGGATCGACAGCAGCTGTGGCGTCCTCAGCCGGTTCGGTCATCGCACGTCACTCCGAGGCGAACTCCGAAGCATGATCAATGTTATCGCGGCGCACACCGGCACAGTGGTGGCGACCGGGGAGTCCGGTCGCCACCGTCTGTGCGTCGAGATCTGCGGTCAGAATCCCGCGTCGGGGCGCGGGATGTCGCCGCGCCAGGCGCCGGTTTCGAGGCCCTCGTTCTCGATGAAGTGCTTGAAGCGGGTCATGTCACCGTGCACGCGGTGCTTCAGCACGCCGAGCTTGTCGGCGGCGGTTTCGACGAACCCTTCCGGGTCGACCTCCATCTGCGCGGTGATCCGGGTGTGGGTGTCGTCGAGGCGGTGAAAGGTGATGACTCCGGCGTGCTCGGGTCCACTGTCGGATTTCCAGGCGACGCGCTCGTCCGGGTGCTGCTCGGTGATGGTGGCGTCGAACTCGCGCGTCGACGGGCCGACGTGGATGCGCCAGTGCGTGTGCCGGTCGTCGAGCTGACTGACCTGCTCGACTCCCTCCATGAACTGCGGAAATGTCTCGAACTGGGTCCACTGGTTGTAGGCCGTCCGGATCGGGACATCCACATCGACAGTTGCGGCTACCGTGCTCACTGGTACTCCTTCCCCAGCCCGACTGCGTCGCCGCTCCGGGCTGGATTCGGTTTCTCGTACAGTGCGGCCCATACCCGGCGCCGCACAGCGCAAACGAGAGTGCCTCGGCGGCGCACTGGTTCGCCGACCGCGCATTGGTAGCGTGGCGGACGGGCGTGTGAGCACAAGGATGGACAGAAACTGGTAGCGAGCCGAGAAGCTCAGCTGCGTTGGTCGATGCGGAATCGGTGTCCCCCCGGCGAGAGGCATCTTCGATGCGCGCGCAGATCAGTTTGACCGTCGACGGACAGGACCGGACGGTCACCGTCGACACCCGAGCCACACTGCTGGACGTCTTGCGTGAACAGCTGGGCGTGACGACCCCGAAGAAGGGGTGTGATCACGGGCAGTGCGGGTCGTGCACCGTCCTGCTGGACGGGCGCCGGGCCACCCTCTGCCTGGCATTGGCCGTGGCCAACGACGGCGCGACGATCGTCACCGCCGACGGGCTCGCCGACGGTGACGAGCTGCATCCGGTCCAGCAGGCGTTCCTCGCGCACGACGGCTTCCAGTGCGGGTACTGCACGCCGGGCCAGATCTGCTCGGCGGTCGGCATGCTCGACGAGATGAAGGCGGGCGCGCCGAGCCTGGTGACCGGGGACGCGACCGCCGAGATCGCACTGAGCGCCGAGGAGATCCGCGAGCGGATGAGCGGGAATCTGTGCCGCTGCGGTGCCTATCCGAACATCGTCGCGGCGATCCTGGAGGCCGGGCGATGAGGGAGTTCGCCTACGAGCGCGCCGACGACGCGGCGGGTGCGGTCGCCGCGGTTCTCGCCCAGCCCGATGCCGTATTCCTCGGCGCGGGAACCAATCTCGTCGATCATCTCAAGCTCGGGATCATCGCTCCCGGTCGGCTGGTCGATGTCAGCAGGCTGCCGTTCGACGAGGTGACCGAGCGTCCAGGAGGCGGCGTGCGCATCGGCGCGGCCGTGCGCAATGCGGATCTGGCCGCCCACCCGATCATCCGGGCGCGCTATCCGATGCTGTCGTCGGCACTGCTGGCCGGCGCGTCGGCGCAACTGCGCAACCTGGCTACCACCGGCGGCAACCTGCTGCAACGCACCCGGTGTCCCTACTTCCAGGATCCGACAACGCCGTGCAACAAACGGGAACCGGGCAGTGGTTGCTCGGCGATCGGCGGATTCGATCGGGAACATGCCATCCTCGGCGCGTCCAGCGACTGCATCGCCACCCATCCGTCGGACATGGCGGTGGCGCTGGCCGCGTTGGACGCGGTGGTGCGGGTGCTCGGCGCGAACGGCGAGCGTGAGATCCCCGTCGTCGACCTGCATCGGCTGCCCGGTGCCGAACCCGAGCGCGATACCGTGCTCGAACACGGCGACCTGATCACCGCTGTCGACGTGCCCGCGCTGGATTGGGCCACCAGGTCCACCTACCGCAAGGTGCGCGATCGCGCGTCCTTCGCGTTCGCGCTGGTGTCGGTGGCGGCGGCGCTCGATATCGCCGACGGTGTCGTGCGCGACGCGCGGATCGCGTTCGGCGGGGTCGCGCACAAGCCGTGGCGAGCCCGCGCCGCCGAGGACGCGCTGCGCGGCACCGCCGCCACCGAGCAGAACTTCGCCGCCGCCGCGGACGCCGAGCTCGCCGCCGCGCGACCACAGCGCCAGAACGCGTTCAAGATCCCGTTGGCGCGCAATGTCGTCGTCGCGACGCTGCGCGCACTGACCGAGCAGGAGGCGCGATGAGCTCCTCGATTCGTCCACGGGCGATGGGCACTTCGCCCACCCGGATCGACGGCCCGGCGAAGCTGCGCGGTCGCGCGCCCTACGCGATGGAACACCCACAGCGGGACCCGCTGCACGGTTACCCGATCCAGGCGACCATCATCCGTGGCCGGGTGCGGGAGATCGACACGAGCGCGGCCGAGCGGATCGACGGCGTCGTCGCCGTACTCACCCGGCACAATGCCGCGCGGTTGGCTTGCGACGACGACAAAGAACTGTTCATCCTGCAGAACGACGACGTGGCCTTCCGCGGTCAGCTGATCGGCGCGGTCGTCGCGACCAGCCCCGAGGTCGCCCGTGAAGCGGCGGCTCAGGTGCGGGTGACCTACGACGAGAGCCCCGCCGATGTCATCCTGAGCGCGGACCGGGACGACCTCTACGCGCCCGACGACGTCAGCGGAGGCTTCGCCACCGATACCGCCATCGGCGATGTGGACACCGCGCTCGACCTCGCACCGGTGACGATCGACCACACCTATACGACCTCGATGGTCCACAACAATGCGATGGAGCCACACGCCACCGTCGCGCAGTGGACCGACGACGCGTTGGTCCTGTTCGACTCCACCCAGGGCCCGCATGTCGTGCGGTCCACGATCGCGTCGTTGTTCGGGCTGGCGCCCGAGCAGGTCGAGGTCATCGCGCCCTACGTCGGCGGCGGCTTCGGGTCCAAGGGCGTACCGCACGCCCACATCGTGCTCGCGGTGATGGCGGCGAAACTGGCCGACGGCCGACCCGTGAAGCTGCCGTTGACCAGACAGCAGTTGTTCTCGCTCACCGGCTACCGCACGCCGACCATCCAGCGGGTCCGGCTGGGCGCGTATCGAGACGGCACCCTGATCGCGATCGCCCACGATGTGGTCGAACAGACCTCCACGGTCAAGGAATTCGCCGAGCAGTCGGCCGTCGCCTCCCGGATGATGTATTCGGCGACCAACCGTTCGACCTCCCATCGCTTCGCGGCATTGGACGTGCCCGTCACGTCGTGGATGCGTGCGCCGGGGCACTGCCCTGGCATGTTTGCCGCCGAGACGGCGATCGACGAGCTCGCGGTCGCCCTCGGGATGGACCCGATCGCGGTGCGCATCCACAACGAACCCGAGGTCGACCCGGAGTCGGGGCGGCCGTTCTCCAGTCGCGGGCTGGTCGAGTGCCTCCGTACGGGAGCCGAGCGTTTCGGCTGGGCAGATCGCGATCCGGCACCGAGGGCGCGGCGTGCGGGGCGATGGCTGGTCGGGTCCGGGGTTGCGGCGGCGACCTATCCGGCCGATGTGGCCGGAGGCAACAGTGCCCGGGTGCGGTGGACCGGCGATCGATACGAAGTCGCCATCGACGCCGTGGACATCGGTACCGGCACCTGGACGACCCTCGGTCAGATCGCCGCCGACGCCCTCGGTGTCGACCAGCGCCGGATCGATCTGCGCATCGGCGATTCCCGCCTGCCCGCCGGATCAGTCGCGGGTGGCTCGAGCGGCATGGCGTCCTGGGGCTCTGCCGTGGTGGCGGCGGCGAAGGCCTTCCGGGATCGATACGGGCCCGAACCCGCCGACGGTGCCGAGATCACCACGGCGGCTCCCAAAAACCCTGCGCGCGAAAACTATTCGACGCACGCGTTCGGCGCGCACTTCGTCGAGGTCCGGGTGGACATCGACACCGCCGAGATCCGGGTGCCGCGCGTGGTCAGCGTGTTCGCCGCGGGCCGCATCATCAATCCGCTGACGGCGCGTTCGCAATTCATCGGCGGCATCACCATGGGGGTGTCGATGGCGTTGCTCGAACAGAGCCAATTCGATGAGCGTTTCGGGCAGGTGGTCAACCATGACCTCGCCGGCTACCACCTGCCGACCAACGCCGATGTCGGCGACATCGACGTGAGCTGGATCGACGAACACGATCCCCACGTCAACCCCATGGGCTCCAAGGGAATCGGCGAGATCGGCATCGTCGGCTCGGCGGCGGCGGTGGGCAACGCGATCTACCACGCCACCGGTGTGCGCATCCGTGACCTGCCAATCCGTCTCGAAGACCTGCTCGGGGTGATGTGACACGGCGGCCCTGATCAGGAGCCGGACCAGGCTTGTTCGACTATCTTGAGTCCGATGTGCACGCCCGAGATCGTTCGTCTCGCCCACGACGGTGCGCCACGGCCCAGCCGGCGAGCCCTGCTCGGCCTCGCGGGTCTGACCGCGCTGGCCGTAGTAGCGCCCGCGCCTGCCGTCGCCGCGCCCCGCTCCGGTGGCGTCGTCGATCTCACGCACACGTTGACTCCCGAGCTGCCGGTCTGGCCGGGAAATCCGCCGATGGTCAAGATCCCGGTGGCCTGGCACGCGTCGGGTGGGTTCGGCCAGTTCGCGCTGGGGTACTGGGAGCACACCGGTACCCATGTCGACGCACCGGCACATCGGATACCCGGCGCCACCACGACGGACGACCTCGCGGTCGACGATCTCGTCGCGCCGCTCGTCGTCATCGACATCAGTGCCAGGGCCGCCGTCGACGCCGACGCGATGGTGACTGTGGCCGACATCGACAGGTGGCGCTCGCAGCACGGGGAAATCCCGGAGCGCGCCTTCGTCGCGATGTATTCCGGCTGGGAAGGCCGCATCGCCCGACCGTCGACGTTCCTCAATCTCGACGAGCGAGGGCGGCCGCACGCGCCGGGATTCTCCGCCGAAGCCGCGGACTACCTCGTCGCGCACTGCGGAATCGTCGGTGTCGGCGTCGATACGCTCAGCCTGGATTCCGGAGCCGACTCCGAATTCGGTGCGCACACAGCCATTCTCGGCGCCGGTCGCTACGGCGTGGAGATGCTCGCCAACCTCGCCGCGGTACCGGTGGCGGGTGCGACGGTCATCGTCGGCGCGCCGAAACACGCGGGCGGTACCGGCGGGCCGTGCCGGGTGCTCGCCCTCACCTGACCGGTGTCACCGATCGAAGCCGCGGAAAACACCGTCGAGCCGAACCCGAGAACACCCGAGTGACAGTCACCAGTCCGGTCGGCCGATCGAGAGACTGTGCTGGAAGACATTTCTCGGGTCGGCGGCCTGCTTGATCCGGAGCAGTCGCGGGTAGTTGCCGCCGTAGTAGAAGGCGTGCCACGGCAGGCCGGAGGTGTTCCAGGCGGCGTCGGCCAGATCGGGGTCGGGATAGTTGATGTAGCTGCCGCCGTAGGTGTCGTTCGGTACCGGAACGCCGCCGGTTTCGGCATGGACGTCGCGGTACATCTCGCGGGCCCAGCGCAGGTACCGATCGTCGTCGAAGGGGAAACGCCAGGATGCGTGAATCAGCATTGTCATGAACGAATTCCGCGCGGGCATGGCTGTCGCATCGGCGGGGACGGCATTGACCGCGCCGCCGAACGGGAGGAATTCGAGCTGGGATTCGCCGAGGAAGCGGAGGTCGGTGAGGTAGCGGTAGAAGATTCGGAGTTGGTCGGGGGAGTAGGACTTGCGCAGGTACGCGGCTTTTACTTTGACGCGCGTGGTGTTCGGGCTCTTCGCGTAGTACACCTGGTTCACGGTGTCCGGGTAGGAGAGTTCGGTGACCGGGGTGCGGAAGGGCGGGGGAAATACGCCGTCGCTCACGGTGGCGACGAAATCGTCGAAATGGATTCGCGCATCCGGGGTTTCGGCATCGAACAAAATCAGCATCTCGGCCGCGCCGGTGCCGGTCGTCCTGATCATCAGTGGCGCGTAGAGGCCGGCGAATTCATTGCCGGGTGCGCTGTGACGTTCGAAGAAGCCGAGGTAGTTGCCGAGGAAGCGGACGAACGAATCCTCCGTGGCGATGGGCAGGATCAACCGCGCGTTGAGCATGGCGCCCGGGGGTTTCGGCAGCGCGTTCGCCGGGTCGGAGCCGTCGGATTCGGGGGATCGGAGCAGGAACCGGGTCACCACGCCGAAATTGCCGCCCCCACCACCGGTGTGCGCCCACCACAGGTCGTGGTCGGGTCCATTCCTGGTCGCGACAACGACTTTCGCGCCGCCGTCGTCGTCGACCGTGACGACCTCCACCCCGGCCAGATGGTCGGCGACGAGCCCGTATCGCCGCGACAGCGGACCATAGCCGCCACCGCAGAGATGACCGCCCATCCCGACGCCGAGGCAGATCCCACCCGGCACCGTGACGTCCCAGCGGTGCAAGGCGTTGTACACGGTGCCGATATCGGTGCCCGCGTCGACGGAGAAGGCGCGGTGGTGCTCGTCCCAATACACCGCGTTCAGCCGGCCGAGGTCGATGATCGATCGGGTCCGCGCGTTGTCGACGAAGTCGTCGAAGCAGTGCCCGCCCGAGCGCGCCGCGATCCTCGAGTCCTCGGCGACCGCCCTGGCGACCGCGCTACGCACCTCCTCGGTACTGGTGGGCGCGTAGATCTTCGCCGGTCGAGCCTGGAACCGCCGGTTGTAGCCGCGCGCGGCGAGCGCGGCGAACTCGCCCGTACCGAGAACAGGAGCCTGCGCGTGGCCGACCGGAATTCCGAGCGCGGCGAGCGATCCGCCGACCGCGGCCGCGGTGATCAACTGTCGACGTGAGAGCGACATCGGCTTCCTTCCGACCGGCGCCATGCGAGGCGGATCCGCTCGGACACTAGCGGAACTGGCGGTTCATCCGCGGTGTGGCGGCGAGAAACACAGTCGACGCGTGTCCGCGACCTTGTTATCGTCGAGAACGTGCATTTGTACTTCCTCTGAGAGCTTCGGGCCCGCGTCCGCACCGACGGACAGCTGACGGCCCCGCCATCGATGTTTCTTCGCGCCCGCTGTGCGCGTTCATCGACCACGGCACATCCCGTACCCCGGCAGTGGGGTGACGCGTGCCCGGAGGAAGACATGACCAACCGAATTCGGCCTGCCCGTGCGCGGGCACAACTGACCTGCCAGAACATTCGTGTCCAGCGCGGTGAGCGCACCGTGCTGGACGGCGTCGACCTGACGGTGTCACCGGGATCACGGTGGGGGATCGTCGGGGAGAACGGACGCGGCAAATCCACGCTGCTGCACGTCCTCGCCGGGCTGCTCACCCCCGACGACGGCGCGGTGCAGCGCGTCGGCACGCTGGCGCTGGCCACCCAGGAGATGCCCGACCACGACGAACGCACCGTCGGCGCCGTCATCGACGAGCACCTGGCCGCCGCCCGCGCCGCGATGCAGCGCCTCGACGAGGCGACCGAGGCCATGGCCGCGGGCCGTCCCGGCGCCGACCAGGACTACAGCGAGGCGCTCGACCTCGCGCAGCTGCTCGACGCCTGGGACGCCGACCGACGCGTCGACATCGCCCTGGTCGGGCTCGGCGCCGTCACCGACCGCGACCGTCCGCTGTCCACGCTGTCGGTGGGGCAGCGCTACCGGGTGCGGTTGGCGGTGCTGCTCGCCGCCGGGGACGACTTCCTGCTGCTGGACGAGCCGACCAACCATCTCGACCGAGCCGCGCTCGACTTCCTGACCGCCCGGTTGCGGGCATTCCCGGGTGGCGTGGTCGTGGTGAGCCACGACCGGGCCCTGCTCTCGGATGTGGCGCAGACCTTCCTCGATCTCGATCCCACCCGCGACGGCCGTCCGCGCGTCTACGGCGGTGGCTACGCGGGATACCGTGACGGGCGCCGGGCCGAGCGGGAACGCTGGGCCGAGGAGTACGAGCAGCAGCGGGACGAACGGTCCCGGCTGGCGCAGGATCTGTCGGCGGCCCAGAACCGCCTGGTCACCGGCTGGCGACCGGACAAGGGCACCGGCAAACACCAGCGGGCGACGCGGGCAGGCTCGGTGGCGCGCGCTGTGCACCGCCGCCAGGACGAACTGGAACGGCACCGCATCACCGCACCGGTGCCGCCGCGGCGGTTCGCCATGCCCGAACTGCCCGTCCGGGTCGGGGTCACGCTGGTGCGCGCCGAGCAGGTGACGGTCGCGGGACGATTGACCGCACCGGTCGAGCTGTCGCTGGACTCCGGGGACCGGCTGGTGATCAGCGGCGCCAACGGGGCGGGCAAGTCCACCCTGCTGAGTGTGCTGACCGGATCGCTCACCCCGACCACCGGGCAGCTGCACCGGGCGCGCACAGCGCGAATCCGCTTGCTGGAGCAGGAATCTCGATGGCCGCTGCGTCGCAGGGCCCGCGAGGTCTACGACGCGCACACCGCCGGGCTTGTCACCGCAGGGCTACTCGCCGAGAGTGAGCGGGTCGCGCTGAGCTCGCTGGGCTTGCTGTCCTCGCACGAGGCGAACAAGCCGATCGGCGACCTGTCGATGGGCCAGCAACGCCGCCTCGATCTCGCCTGCGCCCTCGCCGCCCGCCCGCACCTCCTACTCCTCGACGAGCCGACCAACCACCTGTCCGGCACGCTGGTCGACGAGCTCACCGAGGCCTTGCGGGCCACCACGGCCGCCGTCGTCGTGGCCACCCACGACCGGCAATTGGGGCGTGACCTGCGGGACTGGCATCGGCTGGACCTTCAGGTTCCCGCGGCGCACTGCGGATGACGGCCGTCACGACTCCGTTCGCGCGCCCCAACTGGCCGCCCGTGCGGAGATCGCCGGATCGCTCAGGCGCCGGGGATCGCTGCCGTCGCTGTTCATCACCCAGATCCCTGGAAACCGTCCACAATCTCTCCACATTTGTTCGCCTGGGAGAGGACACGCCCTGCGTGTGGGGCGTCGGTCGGCGTTTCGTGGGTCGTAGGCTTGTCCCATGGCATCCGATACCGACCCGTCGATCGACATCAAACCGCGCTCCCGTGATGTCACCGACGGACTCGAGAAGACCGCTGCCCGTGGCATGCTGCGCGCTGTCGGCATGGGCGACGAGGACTGGGCCAAACCGCAGATCGGTGTCGCGTCCAGCTGGAACGAGATCACCCCTTGCAATCTCTCGCTCGACCGTCTGGCCGACGCGGTGAAGGAGGGTGTCCACGCGGCGGGTGGTTATCCGCTCGAGTTCGGCACGATCTCGGTGTCCGACGGGATCTCGATGGGCCACGAGGGCATGCATTTCTCGCTGGTCAGCCGCGAGATCATCGCCGACTCCGTCGAGACCGTCATGATGGCCGAGCGCCTCGACGGGTCGGTGCTGCTCGCCGGGTGCGACAAGAGCCTGCCCGGCATGCTGATGGCCGCCGCGCGGCTGGACCTGGCCAGCGTCTTCCTCTACGCGGGCTCGACCCTGCCGGGCAATGTCGACGGCAAGGACGTCACCATCATCGACGCGTTCGAGGCTGTCGGCGCCTGCATCAAGGGCCTGATCACCCGGGACGAGGTCGACCGCATCGAGCGGGCGATCTGTCCCGGCGAAGGCGCCTGCGGCGGGATGTACACGGCCAACACCATGGCCTCGGCCGCCGAGGCACTCGGCATGAGCCTGCCCGGATCGGCCGCCCCGCCCGCTCCCGACCGTCGCCGTGACGACTACGCCCGCAAGTCCGGTGCGGCCGTCGTCGAGTTGCTGCGCCGGGGCATCACCGCGCGCGACATCATGACATTGGAGGCATTCGAAAACGCCATCACGGTCGTCATGGCACTGGGCGGGTCCACCAATGCCGTCTTGCATCTGCTCGCCATCGCCCGCGAGGCCGGGGTCGACCTCACCCTCGCCGACTTCAACCGGGTCGGTGACAAGGTGCCGCACCTGGGCGACCTCAAGCCGTTCGGCCGCTACGTCATGAACGACGTCGACCGCGTCGGTGGCATCCCCGTCGTGATGAAGGCCCTGCTCGACGCGGGCCTCATGCACGGCGAGGTCATGACCGTCACCGGCAAGACCATGGCCGAGAACCTCGCCCACCTCGAGCTGGGCCTCGACGGCGAGGTCATCCGGCGGCTCGATCGGCCGATCCACAAGTCGGGCGGGCTCACCATCCTGCACGGCTCACTGGCGCCCGAAGGCGCGGTGGTGAAGAGCGCGGGCTTCGACTCCGACGTCTTCCGCGGGACGGCACGGGTGTTCGACGGGGAGCGCGCCGCGATGGACGCGCTCGAGAACGGCACGATCGTGGCCGGTGACGTGGTCGTCATCCGCAACGAGGGACCCAAGGGCGGCCCAGGGATGCGCGAGATGCTCGCCATCACCGGCGCGATCAAGGGTGCGGGTCTCGGCAAGGACGTCCTGCTGCTCACCGACGGCCGATTCTCCGGCGGCACGACCGGTTTGTGCGTCGGCCATGTCGCTCCCGAAGCCGTGGACGGCGGGCCGATCGCCTTCGTCCGAGACGGTGACCCGATCGTCCTCGACGTCGCCAACCGGATCCTCGACGTCGAGATCGACGAGACCGAACTCGCCCGGCGCAAGGTCGGCTGGGAGCCGCTGCTGCCCAAGTACACCTCCGGCGTCCTGGCCAAGTACCGCAAACTCGTCAGCTCGGCCGCGCACGGAGCGGTCACCGGGTAACACCTCGGCGACCGCCCGCGCGACGCCTACTCGATGAGGCGATGGGTTCCGTCGCGCACGGTGCCGACGAACTCCTCGATCAGGTCCTCCATCGCCACCACACCGACGGTGTTGCCGCGGCTGTCCACCACCCGGCCGAGGTGACTGTTGGTGCGGCGCAGCCGGGCGAGCGCCTCGTAGAGGGTGGTGCCCGTGCTCACCGTCGGCAGCGGCCGGATATCGGTGCGGGGGATCTGCGTCTCCGGGCCCGCGGTGTCGTCGGCGACCTTGTCGAGGACATCCTTGACGTGCAGGTAGCCGACCAGCGACCCGTCGGTGGCGCGCACCGGATACCGGGAGAAGCCGGTCTCGCCGACCGCGGCCTCGATGTCGCCGAGCGTGGTTCCGTTGCCGCGCAACGGCACCGAACGCGCCTGCGCCAACGGCACCATCACATCGCCGACGATCCGCTCCGAGGTGCCGAGCGCCTGGGTGAGCCTGCGGTGTTCCTCCTCGTCGAGCAGTCCCTCCGAGCGCGACTCGCCGATCATCTCGGCCAGTTCCACCGTCGACACCGTGGCGTCGAGCTCGTCCTTCGGCTCGACCCGCATCGCCCGCAGCGAGACGTTGGCCAGGAAGTTGTAGAGCGCGATGAGCGGGCGTGCGATCCGCAACCAGACCAGGTGGATCGGCACCAGCAGCAGCGCCGAGCGTTCCGGACCGGCCAGCGCGATGTTCTTCGGCACCATCTCGCCCAGCAGGATGTGCAGGATCACCACCACTGTGAGCGCGAGAGTGAACGCCACCGGATGCAGCAGCTGATCGGGCAGGCCCGCCAGGTCGAACGGCCGCTCGAGCAGATGCGCCACCGCGGGCTCACCGACCCGGCCGAGCAGGATCGAGCAGATGGTGATGCCGAGCTGGGCCGCCGCCAGCATGATCGACAGGTTCTCGCCCGCCTCGATGACGGTCTTCGCGTTCTTCTTGCCCTGGGCGACAAGGGCTTCCAGCCGGTCACGGCGGGCGGAGATCAGCGCGAACTCGGCGGCGACGAAGAACGCGTTGCCCGCCAGCAGCACGAAGGTCAGCACGATGCCGAACAAATCACCCATGATTGTGCTCCCGTGCCGCCAGGTACGCCGCGTCGACGGGGATCAACCGCACCCGGTCGATGCGCCGCCCGTCCATTCGTTCCACCCTGGCGATCCAGCCGCCGCCGGAACCGCGGGATGCGGGCAGCACCACCTCGTCGCCGGTGGCCGGAATCCGGCCGAGCTGGGTCAGCACCAAACCACCCAATGTCTCGTATTCACCTTCCGGCGCTTCGTATCCGGTCGCCCGCGACACCTCGTCGATGCGCATCAGGCCCGAGCAGTCCCAGCCGTCGGAAACCCGGCGCACATCGCGTTCCTCCTCGTCGTGCTCGTCGCGTACGTCGCCGAGGATCTCCTCGATGAGGTCCTCCATGGTCACCAGGCCCGCGGTGCCGCCGTACTCGTCGACGACGAGCGCCACCTGCATGCCGTCGGCGCGGACCCGCTCCATGACGTCGTCGCCGTCGAGACTCGCGGGCACGATCGGCACGGCGACGGCCAGCTTGCTCAACGGGATCTGCTTGCGCAGATGCGCGGGATGGGTGAACGCCTGCTTGACGTGCACGACGCCGAGCGCGTTGTCGAGATCGCCGTCGATGACCGGGAACCGGGAGTATCCGGTGCGGGCGGAGGCGGCGATGAGGTCGGCGATGGTGTCGTCGCGATCGAGCGACTCGACCTTCACGCGCGGTGTCATCAGATCCTCGGCGCTGCGCTCACCGAACTCCAGCGAGCGGTCCATCACCTGCGCGGTGCGCTGATCCATGGCCCCGCGCAGGGCGGAGGTGCGCACCAGCGAACCGAGCTCCTGCGGTGAGCGGGCCGAGCGCAGTTCCTCGGCGGGCTCGATGCCCAGCCTGCGCACGATCCAGTTGGCGGCGCCGTTGAGGAAACGGATCAGCCATTTGAACATGACCGAGAACCCGATCATCGGGCCCGCGGTGAGCCGGGCCGTCGCCATCGGCTTGGCGATGGCGATGTTCTTGGGCACCAGCTCGCCGTAGATCATCGACAGCGAGGTCGCCAGGATCAAGGCGACCACCAGGGCGACACCGTGCGCGGCGCTCGGGCTCAGCCCGGCCGCGTCCAGCAGCGGGTCGAGCAGCCGGGCCAGCACGGGTTCGGCGATGAAGCCGGTGACGAGCGTGGTGATGGTGATGCCCAGCTGGGCGCCCGAGAGCTGGAACGACAGGGTGTGATGGGCCTGCTTGACCAGCCGGGACCGGACGTCACCGGCGCGGGCCGCCGCTTCGACGGTGCTGCGTTCCAGCGCGGTGAGGGAGAATTCGGCGGCGACGAACAGTGCGGTGCCGAGCGTGAGAGCCACGAAACCGATCAGGCTGAGCACGGTCAGAACGATGGACATCCTCAGCACCACCCGGGCGGTGCGGCGGGGAAATCGAGAGATCGAACGGACGCTGCGAAAAGGAGGACGCCGGGTTGGTCACCCGGCTCCGTAGAGGAACCCTCCTGTGTGGCGCCCTTGGACGCGGGTGACAACTGGATCCTTTCGCGGTGGGAAAAAGCGCTGCCGAGATCGGCAACTCCATAGTAATCGGTCCCCACCGATGATGTGTCAGCGGCGCGGTCAGCTCACCCGCGGGCGCTCTGGTGCGCGTCGAGCACGACTGTGGCCGAGCGGAACACGAGTTCCGATCGGCCACGGTCAGGCAGCGATCACCAGCCGCTGGGCAGCGGGCGGCCCTCGGCGAAACCGGCCGCGGACTGCACACCCAGGATCGCGCGCTCGTGGAATTCGGGCAGCGTGCGGGCGCCGGCGTAGGTGCAGGAGCTGCGCACGCCCGAGCAGATGTGGTCGATGAGATCCTCGACGCCGGGGCGCTCGGGGTCCAGACGCATGCGCGAGCTGGAGATGCCCTCCTCGAACAGTGCCTTGCGGGCCCGGTCGAAGCCGCTGTCGGCGGCGGTACGCGCGGCGACGGCACGCTTGGAAGCCATGCCGAAACTTTCCTTGTAGGCGTTGCCGTCCCGGTCGACGCGCAGGTCGCCCGGGGATTCGTAGGTGCCTGCGAACCACGAGCCGATCATCACGTTCGACGCGCCCGCCGCGAGTGCCAGCGCGACATCGCGCGGATGCCGCACGCCGCCGTCGGCCCAGACGTGCACGCCGAGTTCCTTGGCCGCCGTGGCACATTCGGCCACCGCGGAGAACTGCGGGCGGCCGACGCCGGTCATCATGCGGGTGGTGCACATGGCGCCGGGGCCGACCCCGACCTTGATGATCGTCGCGCCCGCCTCGGCCAGATCGCGGGTGCCTTCGGCCGAGACCACATTGCCCGCGACCAGCGGCAGTCCGAGCCCGAGATCGGCGACGGTACGCAAGGATTCGAGCATCTTGGCCTGGTGGCCGTGCGCCGTGTCGAGGACGAGCACGTCGGCGCCCGCCTCGGCCAGCGCCTTGGCCTTGGCGGCCACGTCACCGTTGATGCCGACCGCGGCAGCGACGCGCAGCTGCCCCTTGTCGTCGACCGCGGGGGTGTAGATGCCTGCGCGGATCGCGCCGGTGCGGGTTATCACGCCCGCGAGGGTTCCGTCGGTGTGTGTGAGCACGGCGAGCTTGGCGTGGTCCTCGGCGAGCCGGTCGAAGATCTCGCGCGGGGACAGATCTACCGGGGCCTGGACGAAATCGGTGAGCGCCACCTCACGCAGGCGCGCGAACCGGTCGACATCGGCGCAGGCGGCCTCGGTGACCACACCGACCGGCTTGCCGTCCTCGACGACGACCACAGCGCCGTGCGCGCGCTTGTGCATCAGCGCCATCGCGTCGGACACCGACCGATCGGGATCGAGGGTGACGGGGGTGTCGGCGGTGAGCGAGCGGCTCTTCACGAACGCGATGGTGTCGGCGGCCGCCGGGATCGGCAGATCCTGGGGCAGGACAACGAGGCCGCCACGCCGGGCGACGGTCTCGGCCATCCGCTTGCCCGCGACGGCGGTCATGTTCGCGACCACGAGGGGGATGGTGGTGCCGGACCCGTCGACGCTGGCCAGGTCCACATCGAACCGGGACGCGACATCCGTCCGGTTCGGGACGAGGAAGATGTCGTCGTAGGTCAGGTCATACGGCGGCTGGGGTCCCGGAAGAAAGCGCACTCGGCCGATGATAGCCCTGTGAGGGTCGGCGTGTGCGAGACCTCAGTGCCCGGGTTCGCCCGTCTCGGACAGCGGTGCCGCCTGGGTCCGGCACAGCGCGACCGTGGCCACACACATCACCACGACGCTGGCGGCGACGACGATCAGACCGGCGCCGTCGGTGCGCAGCTGCTCGTCGAGGGCGGTGAGACCGAGGAACGCGGCGGCCAGCGGTTCGGCGACCGCCGCGGCGGGCAGCGACGCGGCCAGCGGTCCGGCGTGGTAGGCCCGCTGTTGCAGGTAGAAGCCGAGGAGGCCGGCCGCGACCAGCGCCCAGGTCTGCCAGCCGGTGAGCAGGGCGCCCGGTCCGTCGCCGAACAGGGTGACCACGCGGTCGGTGAGCGCGGCGGCCAGGCCGAACAGCGCGCCACCGGCGAGACCGAGGGCCAGCGCCCGCTCCGACCGGTTGGGGACGAGGAACCCGGCCAGGGTCGCGAGGGCGACGATGCTCAGCAGAATCGCCAAGGGCACCAGCCACTCTCGTAGCGGCGCGGTCTCCTCGCCCGCGGTCGGGTTGCCGACGATCAGGAACACGACAAGGGCGGCGACGAGGACCAGTGCGGTCGCCGCGGCCCGCCCGGTGATCCGCTGATGGTTCAACCGCGCCGACAGTGGCAGCGCGAAGACCAGCGAGCTCACCAGAATCGGTTGCACGACGAGTACCGCGCCGAGGCTGAGGGCGAGCACCTGCATGCCGTACCCGCCGGCGTCACCGACGATCGCGGCCCACCACCGCTTGCTCCGGAGCAGAGACCGCATCAGCGCCGATCCCTCCGGGACGGCCGCGGCCGCGTGTTGCTGCGCTACCGAGGCCACCGCGAACAGGAGCGCGGCGACGAGGGCGCACACGATCGCGGCGATCTCACGGTTCGTCACGAGGTCAGTGTGGCGGATCCGTGGACGGCCGGGTCGGTCTGCCGTCGGTGAGTCGCTGTCGACGTCCGCTCGGGAGCGCTCGACTGCGCCGCAATGCCCTGATCGATCGGGCTGAGCGACCCGGGCTGGACGTGGCGGCGGTGCCGCGCACGATCCCGATCAGCCGTCCAGGAAAGCGCAGCGTGGCCGAACCGTAATCGGTTCGGCCACGCGATGATTCAGTTTGCCGAACGGTTGCGGCGAGCTGCCGGAGCCGCCGGACGCGCGGCACGACGCCGCGAATTCGTCGGCGTGTCGCCGCTGCGGGCGTGTCCGCCCGCGCCCGCGGGCTTGCGGGTCCGCGACTCACCGGCCGGGCGCTCCCGCCGCGGTGCGCCCGCGCCACGGCTGTGGCCCTGGGCGGCCTCGGAAGCAGGTGCGCCACCGGACCTTCCACGCCTCGGGCGGCCGCCGTTCGCCGACTTCGGCGCGTTGACCTGCGCCGGGGCAGGGGCGGCCAGTGCGATCCCGCTGGGCTTGCGGGCGCCGGTGATCTCCACCAGCTTCCGGTCGCCGGGGCGGACCTCGACACCGTCGGTCTGCACGCCGGCCTTACGGGTCATCGCGGCGACGTCCTTGCGCTCCTCGTCGGTGACCAGGGTGACGACGACACCGTCCTCGCCGGCGCGCGCGGTGCGGCCCGCGCGGTGCAGGTAGGCCTTGTGCTCGGCGGGCGGGTCGAAGTGCACGACCAGCGAGACACCGTCGATGTGGATACCGCGCGCGGCGACATCGGTGGTGACCAGCACCGGCACCGACCCGTCGGCGAAGGCGGCCAGGGTGCGCACGCGGTTGTTCTGCGCCTTGCCACCGTGCAGCGAACCGGCGTCGACCCCGGCACCGCGCAGCTGCTTGGCGAGGCGGTCGGCGCCGTGCTTGGTGCGCACGAACATGATGGTCAGGCCGTCGCGGGCGGCGATCTCGGTGGCCACGGTGCGCTTGATGTTCTTGTCGCGCACGTAGAGCAGGTGGTGGGTCATCGTGGTCACCGAGGCCTCGGCGGGCGCCGTCGAGTGGGTGACCGGGTTGTTCAGGTAGCGCTTGACCAGCTTGTCGACGTCACCGTCGAGGGTGGCCGAGAACAGCAGGCGCTGGCCGTCCTTCGGGGTCCGGTCCAGCAGACGGGTGACCTGGGGCAGGAAGCCCATGTCGGCCATGTGGTCGGCCTCGTCGAGCGCGGTGATCGTCACGTCGGACAGATCGGCGGCCCGCTGCTTGATCAGGTCGTCGAGGCGGCCGGGGGTGGCGATGAGCAGGTCGACGCCGCGCGCGAGCCGGTCGGCCTGGCGCTTGATCGGCGCACCGCCGACGACGGAGGCCACGCGCAGGCCCAGCGAGAGCGCGGCCTCGTCGAGGGCGCGTTCGATCTGGGTCGCGAGTTCACGGGTGGGGACGAGCACCAGGCCACGCGGGCGGCCGGGCTTGGCGGACGCGCCGGTGAGGCGGGCCAGCATCGGCAGGCCGAAGGCCAGGGTCTTACCCGAGCCCGTCGGGCCGCGGCCGAGCACGTCACGCCCGGCGAGCGCGTCGCCGATGGTGGCGGCCTGGATGGGGAAGGGCTTCTCGATGCCGGCGTTGCGCAGGGTCTGCACCAGGGCGACGGGCAGACCGAGTTCTGCGAAGGTGGCGTCGGGACGCGGAGAGGTAGACAAAATGGCCTTTCGTTGGGCTGCGCATCGCGCTGGAAGATGTCCGGCGCCGATGACCCGGATACGCGCGGGGCGTGCACGGGGTGCGGCCCAGCAGGAAGGACCGAGCTCCCAGGATAGGCGGGATTGCGGTCGCGTGGGTAAACACGCTGGTCAGACGACCGTTTGTAGCGGTGATTGTTCGGCGGGCGAACTCGGGCGCGTCCGTGCTGCCGGAGACGGCATACCCGGCGGGAAAAGAAGAGGCGAATCGCCAGGTCAGCCGCGGAAGAGCCGGTTCAGCTCCTGCAGCCACGGCACCGCGACGGCCAGTGTCGGCACGACCAGGATCGCGGCCGAGCCGAGGTAGGCGGCGGTGGCGACTCTCACGTCGCCGGAGTGCCCCGCGAGCCGCTGGATGCGGATCAGCGTGCTCGGTCCGCCCGCGGCGAGCGCGCCCTGCGGCGCGGTCGACTTCGCGCAGGCGACCAAGGCGCGGGCCAGCGGCTTGGGGCCGGTGACCTTCACCGCGGAGTCGTCGGCGAGCAGTTCGATGAGCAGCTTCACCGACCCGAGCGCGGCCTTGCTGCGGACTACCCGGGGGAACGCCTCGTGCACGGCGGTGAACGCTTCGAGCACCAGGTCGTGGCGGGCCCGCAGATGCGACCGCTCGTGGCTGACGATCGCGGTGACCTCGGCATCGTCGAGGCTGGTCAGCGTGCCTTCGCTGAGGACGACCCGCTGGCGCAGCCCGGGCAGGCAGTAGGCGATGGGCTCGGTCGAGGCCAGCACGCGGATGTCGGCGGCGCGGCGGACCGGGCCGCTCTGATCGAGCAGATCGACCAGCATGCGATGCCGGGACCTGCGGCGGCGGGTGTGCACGCCGACACGCACGATGGAGAACATGAGCCGGGCGCCGATCATCAGGGTCAGCGCGAACACGGTGACATACACCGTCCACAGCGGCAGACCGAGCGCGTCGATCTCCTTGGTGGGGGAGGTGGTCGGCCTACCGTCGGGGCCGGGGACGAGCAGCAGGCTGGCGATGGCCAGCCCGGATCCGAAGGCGCTGAGCACGGCGGCCAGCGCGATCGCCTGCCACAGCACGAGTGCCGCGCGCGGGGACCGATGCACCCAGGTCGCGCGACTGAGCAACGCTGGTACCGGCCCTGCGAGAAGCAAGGCGAGACCGGCGAAGACTGCCGCGGTTGCGTTCATCGACTCTGCTCACTGCGTTGTGGGACCAGGGGCGCTCACGTCGTTGTGAGAGCCGCCAGGGAGTCTAGCTGCTCTTCTCGTCGGATTCGAGCTTGGCGAGTGCCTCCCGCAGCGCATCGGCCTCGTCCTTGCCCACCTGCTCGACGAAGTGCACCAGGGCGGCGGCGCGGCTGCCCGCCGCGTCGGCCTGCTGCAATGCGTCGAACATCAGGCTCGCGACCAGTTCGTCGCGGCTGTGCACCGGTGCGTATCGGTGCGCGCGATCGTCGCGCCGCTGCACCACCAGATCCTTCTTCGCCAGCCGCTGCAGCACCGTCATCACTGTCGTGTACGCGAGCTCACGCCGCGCGGCCAGTGCTTCGTGGACCTGCCGCACCGTCTGCGGTTCGTCGGCCGACCACAACTGGTCCATGACCGCTTTTTCGAGTTCGCCGAGTCCTGCCATCCCACAATTTTACGGACTCAACGACAAAGATGCGTACTACAGATTGTCGTAACGGGGGGTTTGCTGGTGTGTTATTCGTCATACCCGTCGGCGCCGCGCACGTGCCTGGTGCCGATCGGGACGATCATCGGGCGTCCCGAGACCGGATCGGTGAGCACGGTGGCCTCGAGCCCGAACACCTCGGCGAGCAGCTCGGCGGTGACGATCTCGGCCGGCTTGCCCTGCGCCACGATCCGGCCCGCGGACATCACGACGAGCTCGTCGCTGTAGCGGATGGCGAGGTTGAGATCGTGCAGGACCATCACCACGGTGCGCCCGTATTCGGCGTGCAGGCGGTCGACGAGGTCGAGGACCTCGAGCGAGTGCGCGAGGTCGAGGTAGGTGGTCGGCTCGTCGAGCAGCAGGATGTCGGTGCCCTGGGCCAGGGCCATGGAGATCCAGGCGCGCTGGCGCTGGCCGCCGGAGAGTTCGTCGAGGGTGCGCTCGGCCAGGTCGGCGATGCCGGTCTGGGCCAGGGCGGCGGCGACCTCGGTCTCGTCGTCGGCCGACCACTGCCGCAGCCAGGACTGGTGTGGGTGCCGTCCGCGGGCGACGAGGTCGGCGACGGTGAGGCCCTCGGGCGCGACCGGGGTCTGCGGCAGCATGCCGATCACCCTGGCGACGTCCTTGGTCTTCATCGACGAGATCGCCTTGCCGTCGAGCACCACCTGCCCGTCGCGCGGGCGCAGCAGCCTGCCCAGCGATTTGAGCAGCGTCGACTTGCCGCACCCGTTGGGCCCGATGACGGTGGTGACAACGCCGGGGGCGATGTCGAGGCTCAGCCCGTCGACGATCACCCGTTCGCCGTAGCCGAGGGAGACGCCGTCGGCGGCGAGGCGATGGGCGGGGCTGGTCATGAGAGCGTGGCCTTCCGATTCATTCGGACGAGCAGGTAGAGCAGGAACGGTCCGCCGAGCGCGGCGGTCACGATGCCGACGGGCAGTTCGACGGGAAGCAGTGTGCGCGAGATGATATCGGCTCCGGCGACCAGCCCGGCGCCGGTGAGCGCGGAGGCGATGAGCGGTTCACCGGGTGTGCGCAGCGCCATCCTGGCGATCTGCGGCGCCGCGAGCGCGACGAAGCCGACCGGTCCGACGGCCGCGGTCGCCACCGACGCCGCTACCACCGAAGCCCCGATGAGCAGCGCCTGCTGCGCCTGGATGCGCACGCCGAGCACCCGCGTCGACTCCTCGCCCAGCCGTAGTGCGGCCAGCGTGCGCGCCGAGACCAGCGATACCACCGTCACCACGGCCAGCGCGATCGCGGCGGAGGCGACCCTGGCCATGTCGGCGCCGTTGAGCGATCCGGTCAGCCAGATCTGGGCCCTGGCGGCGTCGGTCAGGCTGGCGCGGGTGAGCAGCCAGCTGATCACCGACATCAGCACCGCGTTGACGCCGATGCCGATGAGCACGAGCCGGAACCCGGTGACCCCGCGTTCTCCGGCCCTGCCACGTCCCCAGGCGAGCAGATAGATGACGACAGCGGTGAGCAGGCCGCCCGTGAGCGCGGCCAGTGGCGCACCGATCGTGGCGATCAGGCCGGTGGTCGCGCCACCGCTGCCGACCAGCACCGCGACCGCGCCGACACTGGCGCCGGTGGTGATGCCGAGCACATCCGGCCCGGCCAGCGGATTGTGCAGAATCGACTGCATCAGGGCACCGGAGAGCCCGAGCGCGGCGCCGACCACCACGGCCGTGAGTGCCCGCGGAAGGCGCGATTCGATGATGATGAATCGCTGCGACCTGGTGCCGCCGCCACCGAGAACGTCGAGCACCCGGCCCAGCGGGATGGTGGTGTCGCCGACCGCGATGTCGAGGCAGAAGAGCCCGAACACCAGCACACCGAGCGCGATGACGACGCCGAGCATCACCGGTCGCAGCACCAGCGACACCGGCCCGACGCGCAGCGCGGGACGAACCTTCCGCAGCTCGGCGCCCGCCTGCTCGTCCTGCTTGTCGGTCTCGATCGTGCTCACAGCGTCACCAGCTTCTTACGGCGCACCAGCGCGATGAAGAACGGGGCGCCGATCGCCGCCAGCATCACCCCGACCTGGAGTTCTCCCGGCCGGGCGACCACCCGTCCGGCGATGTCGGCGACGACGAGCAGCAGGCCGCCGAGCAGTCCGGAGTAGGGGATCAGCCAGCGGTTGTCCGGTCCGGTGATGGTGCGCGCGATGTGCGGCACCACCAGCCCGAGGAACGCGATCGGCCCGACCGCCGCGGTGGCCGCGCCGCTGAGCAGCACCACCGCGAACAACCCGAACGCCCGCGCCCGGCCGACATCGACGCCGAGTCCGCGCGCGACGTCGTCGCCGAGGCTCAGCAGATTCAGCCCGGGCGCCGCCGCGACCGCCATCGCCATGCCGACGACAAGGAACGGCAGCACCTGCCAGAACACCCCGGCCTCGCGCCCGGTCACGCTGCCGACCACCCAGAACCGGTAGGTGTCGAGCGCCGCGTTGTCCACCACGATGACCGCATTGGTCATCGCCTGCAGGAACGCGGTGACGGCCGCACCGGCGAGGACCAGGCTCAACGGACTCGCCTTGCCACCGCCGATCGAGGACACCCCGAACACGACCACGCCCGCGATCGCCGAGCCGGCGAACGCGAACCAGATGTACTGACTCGGCGCGGTGAAGCCGAACAGGAAGATACTGAGCGCGGACAGAAACCCCGCTCCCGCATTGAGTCCCAACAAACCGGCATCAGCGAGCGGATTCCGGGTATACCCCTGGATGAGCGCGCCCGCGATCCCCAGCGCCATCCCGGCGATCAGGGCCAACGCGGTGCGCGGCAGACGCAGCTCACGCACGATTTCCTCGGCGGTGGAGCGGGCCGGGCATCGGAACGGGCCGCCGTCGCAGCCGAGAGCGTGTGTGACGGCGTCGAACACCGTGGCCGGTGCGAGCGAGCGGGTGCCGATGGCAATGCTCGCCACCACCGCGACGGTGAGCAGCAAGACGAGCAGCAGAAGCCCGGTCAGACGACGACGTCTGACGGTGCCAGGGTGGATCACGGCGACGAACTTCTCCTGCCTCGAAACCGGACACAACTTGTGAAGTCTGGTAAGCCTAACCTATGTTCCGAGACATCATCGTCACGGGAACCAACGTTCGAGGAGGTTCGATGCCCGAGCCCGTCACCACCGCCCTGTCCCGCACCACCGCCGCGTTCGACCGCGCGTGCGCCCGGTTGCAATCGCTGCAACCCGAACATCCGCGGGTCTACGCCGTGGCGGCGATGGCCGGTCAGGGCAAACGGCGATGGTGGCACGTGCCGAACGGGCTGTCCGAGGGTCGCGTCGAGCTGATGTACCGCCGCCACGCCGCCGAGATGATCAACGACGACATCGCCGCCGAGGTGGTGGCGACCGCCCTCATCCACGCCGTGGTCGGCCGGGTCACGGCGCTGTTCGTGATGTCGGCCCAGGCCTGGGACCCGGGCCGGGACAACCTGTGGATCCATCATGACAACGATGGTGGCATCGACTGGGCAGGCTTGTCCGACACCACGATTCGCGTAGTCGACGGTGATCCCGAGGCCGACGAGCGCGACGCGGTCGCGCTACCGTGTGAGGCCGCGATGGCGGTCTGGCTGGCCCAGCGCTGCGCGTCCTCGCTGATTCCGCTGCAGTCGGTCCTCACCCGCTGCTCCGGCCTGCCCGCACGCCGATTCTGGTCCCTGGTCGGCGAATCCGTCGTCGGCGCCGCCACCTACGTGCCCGATCTGGCCCGCGCCGACAGCACCGCGGGTGCGCGCCGTGGTCAGCTGCTGCTCGGTGCGCTCGAGGATCGTGGCCTGCCGGTGCGGCGCACCAGCTGCCTGCAGCGTTAGTGTTCAGCCGGAACATCCTGGGCGAGTAGCGCGGTGGCGAGTTCGCGGAACGAGCGCAGCAGCAGCTCGCCGTAGCGCTCGGGGTCCGGCATCATCGCGGCGTTCGTCGTGACCGCGATGACGATCTCGTCACCCTGCGAGGTGATCAGATGGCGCAGACCGTCGCCGTCGAGGATCGGCAGCGAGCCGACGGCGCGGCGAATCGGCCTGCCGCAGAAGGCGAGTGAGTCGGAGACCGGCGGCACGTTGCTGATCGTGGTGTTGCACAACGGCACCGTCGCCGAGTCGTCGAAACGTCGTTGCGCGCGTGCCCATCCCGCCGCGCGCAACAGCAGCGCGGGCGCGGTCTCCACTCTGCGGTCGCTGCGTAGCACCGCCGGGTCGGCGGTGCGGTGTTTGGCCCGGCTCGCCGACTGTTTGACCGCGGCCAGCCGGTCGAGCGGATCGGCGATGTCGGTGTGCAGGTCGACGATCATCTGGGTGAGCTGGTTCGCCGAATTCCATTCGGCGACACCGCGCATCGACATCGGCACCATCGCGGCGAGTGCTCCCGCCGGCACCTCGTCGTGCTCGGCGAGGTAGGCGGCCAGCGCACCGGAAATTGTGGTCAGCATCAGATCGTTGATCGTGACCCGCTGTGGCGCGGCGGCTTTGGCCGCGAGGACTTCCGGCAGCGGAATCGGCAGCAGGTGAAAGGTCAGCTCCGCGTGGATGTCCCGATTGAATCGGGTCGCCGGGCGCAGTGCGACAGGTTCGTGCACCGTGCCCGCGTCGACGAGGGCACGCAGCTCCTCCTGCGCCGCGCGGGACCGCAGCAGTCCGGTGGCGAAGCGCACGGGCTGGGCGACCAGCGCGGCCGCGGTGCGTACCGCGGCCGGAAGCGTCCGAGGCTCGTCGAGCCGGACGGCCGGCGCGGGTGCGTCGCCGAACAGCCGGTGCTCCAGCGCACGAGTCGCGACGCCGTCGCCGACGCTGTGGTGGAACTTCAGCACCACGATCGTGGTTTCGCCGTCCATCGCGGGAACGCCCGCGACGCGATCCAGCACATGGATCTCCCACGGCGGTCGGGTCAGATCCATCCGGGTGGAGGTGATCTCGGCGATGCGCGCGCGGGCGTCGTTCCACGTCCCCGCGCGTTCCAGCACCACGTGCTCACGCACCGACAGTGCCGGATCGGGCACCCAGTACGGCAGGTCGAGGTCCATCGGCACGCGCTGCAGCCGCCGGTGGAACAGCGCCGCGTGCCCGATGCCCGCCCGCACCCAGTTCAGCACCTCCTCGAAGGTGAGCGGCGGGTGCCCCGACGCGGCGGCGAAATACACCGCGACGATGTTCGACAGGTGCCGGTCGGTCTCGTCGTAGACGAAGACCGCGTCGCGCGGGCTCAGCTGTTCGGTGCCCACCCGGAGTTCGGCGCTCATAGGCCGAGCGCCGTCGCCATCATCGGCCAGGACGCGTGCAGGTCGTCTTCCCAGTAGCCCCAGGAGTGGGTGCCGGTCGGCCGGACGTTGACGGTGACATTCGTGCGGCCCAGTTCGCGTGCGCGCTGTCCCATGCTCACCGTGCAGTACGCGGCCGCGGCTTCGATGCCGCCACCGATGAGCATCTGATTCACCAGGATCGACTGGGGGTTCTTGCCGTTGATGTGCACCCGCGGATTGGTGAGAGTGTCGTGCGCGCCGGGCAATCCGGTTCCGCTGGAGATGTAGATGGGGATGTCGGGCAGCCGGTGCGCCTGCACATACGGGTCGTGCTCGCGCCAGGCCGCGTCGGTGGCCGGGCCCCACATGTTCTCGACGTCGCCGCCGCCCATCCGCACGACGAGCGAGACGAACGCGCGCCCGATCGGGTCGCTGGTCATCGCGCAGCCGCTGTAGGAGGCGACGCTGCGGTACAGCTGCGGTGCCTGGATGGCCAGATCGAGCACCGAGGTCCCCGCCATCGAGATGCCGGCCAGCGCGTTGACCCCGGTCGTGGCGAACGCCGTGTCGATCACCGGCGGGAGCTCCTCGGTGAGGAATGTCGTCCACATGTTGTGGCCGTTGTTCTCGAGATTCTCGGCCAGGCCCGCGTCCGGCCGCTGCCAGTCGGTGTAATAGCTGAACGCGCCCTCCATGGGGATCACTACGTTGACGTGCTTGCCCGCGAAGAATCCGGCCGCGTCGGTCTGCCCCGGCCAGTTCGCCGAATCCTCGCCGCCGCCTGCGCCGTTCAGCAGGTACAGCGTCGGCGCGGGAACAGTCGTATCCGCGGGGCGCAGCACCCGCAGCGCGATCGTGCGGTCCATCGACGGCGAGTAGACGCTGATCTCGGCGACCTGCCCAGACCGGCTCTGGCTCACCAGTCGCGCACCGGTTTCGGCTCCCGCGTGCGCACCGTCGATGAAGACGGGCGTCGTGGCCACTGCCGCGGCGCAGACGGCCACCATGATTGCGCGGAGGAGGTGATTGTTCATCGTGATACGAGCCTGCTGACTTCTCTCGGGGACGAAATGGGAAGGGGGGCGGGCCGTCGAACGG